>PMAF01000036.1 GCA_003152455.1 Hyphomicrobiales bacterium | reverse complement strand
CCTTTTCACGGCGCACACCCATTAGCGGACATTCAAGCCGACGAGGGGAGCTTGACTGCTCTGACTAGAGATGAGAGCGAAGTAATTGCCGGCTTAAGCCGACCCGGTCGCAGCCTACCCGGTTAAAACAAGGAGCCCCGACCATGTGTGCGATCCGCGCCAGCTGTTCTGTTGGTTATTCGTATTCGGCCGCCCGTCCAATTTGTACCGCCTTCGAACGGTTACTATCCGGCGCAGGAGCCTGACGATGTCCACTATCGCAAAGTGCTTCGCGTTCTCCGCGTCCCATATTATCGGCGGTCTGCCGCCAGAGCATCCCTGTGGCCGGATGCACGGCCACAACTACGAGGTCGAGGTCATTCTGCAATCGGCCGAACTCGATGCTGTCGGTTTTGTGCGCGACTATCATGAGCTGTCGGCCCTGAAAGAGTTCATCGACACTAAGCTGGACCACAATCACCTCAACGAAGTGCTCGGCCATGACAAGACGACATCCGAAGTCCTGAGCAAGTGGCTCTACGGTTGGTGCAAGGCTCGTTGGCCAGAAGTAACTGCTGTGCGGGTCTGTGAAACGCCTCGAACTTGGGCGGAATATCGGCCGTGACGGACCATATCCGCATAAGCGAAATTTTCGGGCCGACGATTCAGGGAGAGGGACCTCTTATCGGACGCCCCTCCGTCTTCGTGCGCACGGGGGGATGCGATTACAGGTGCAAGTGGTGCGACACGCTTTATGCCGTCCTGCCGGAATATCGAGACGAGTGGACCTCGATGACTCCGCCGGAAATCATGGCGAAGGTGAATGAACTCGCCGGACACCAGCCCGTGCTCATCTCGCTATCGGGTGGCAATCCGGCGCTGCAGCCACTAGGGTCTCTGATTGCACTTGGCCGTCGCGACGGCCACAGCTTTGCCTTGGAAACACAAGGCAGCGTGGCGCAAGCATGGTTCGCTGATCTTGATTGGCTGATCGTAAGTCCAAAACCGCCATCATCTGGCATGACCACCGACTGGAGTGCTCTTAATTCATGTATTGCGGCTGCAAACGATCGAGTACGCTGTGCCCTCAAAATTGTTGTGTTCAATGAGGACGATTACGCTTATGCGCGAATTGTTTCGGCCCGCTTTTCACAGCTGCCTATCTATCTTCAAGTTGGCAATTCAGTATCACTTTATACCGGCGGCGGTACCATTTCCGACGATGCAGATTTTGGCGACCTGATGGGCCGTTTGCGCTGGCTTGCAGACAGAACAGTCAAAGACCGGTGGTTCGATGCCACGGTTCTGCCGCAGCTTCACGTACTTGCTTGGGGCAATAAGCGTGGCGTTTGACACGGGCTCAATATCCGTCGCTTCTGGCACTTTGCGTCATTCGCCGCGACGCACCATTTTGGTCGCTAACGAACGAAGAGCGGACATTGTTCGGGACGGGCGCGAGATGGCTCGGTCGCGAATGACCCGAAGCGGACATGACAGCGCACTTTCGGCCTCTCGTCGAAAGACCTCCTACCCGACCACGGCCAGAGGTTTTCGCCAAACTGCGCGCACTACGCCGAGCGCAGGCCGCTCGAATAAGAAATGGTAGGCAAGTCCACCCATCACCGCGACGAGAAACGTAAGCGCCACTGCGATAGCCCACATCTCAGCTGTAAGTAACCGAGCCATTATTCGTGACGTCACTGAAATAATGGGATCGTGAATTAGATAGATCGCATATGACGCATTGCCGAGCGTCACAAGCCAATTCGGAATAAATTGCCGAAAGGTTGACTCGGCCAGCGCGGCACCGAGTAAGACAAGTGCCGCCCCTATCGCGAATATGCCGCCGCGCAGACCTTCAGTGCCCCATACCCCGAAATAAATAATCAACGCAACCACGCCTGCGGCGAGGAGCGCCACACCGTAACGCTCTGGCAAAATGCGATAGCCGACAGCGCATGCCATTCCTAACACAAATTCGAGATTGATCGGTTGCAGTATGACGTCCATGGAAGCGGAAAGCTCGATGGGATGGATATAACTCGCGACGATGGCGGCGGACCATATAAGAACTGCGGCAAAGAACACGCGCCGCCCGACAAAGAACAGCAGAAAGAATGCGTAAAAAATTATCTCATGGACTAGCGTCCAAGCCACGGTGAGAGCAGGCCGCGAAGCCGTCGGAATGAGTAGCAAGCTCGTCGCCCAGCCCCAATCGCGCGAGCCTTGGCCCACCGTCGGCAGCAAGATGTAGACCGCAATGATGCCTGCGACGACGGGCAGGTAGGGGATATAGACCCTAGTGATCCGCTTCCATAGGTAGCGCGGCAAGTCGCTCCGCTGATCGTTCATATGCACGGTCAGGATGATAAAGCCCGACGTGACGAAGAAGTAGTCAACTCCGAGCCGCCCCTGGCTAAATAGGGAGCTAATCCACTGCGGCAGATGTCCCACCAGATCGTTAGTAAGCAGCCCCACGTGCTCCAGGACGACGGCGAGAGCCGCAAGCGCGCGACCGACTTGTATCGAAAGTAGTGTTTTCTCCCCTCGCATCTAGGGAGCATCGCAAATCCATTCTAGAGCGGCTAGCCCTTCGACGCATGCCTGTTTGGCACTTCGCGGCCTATCGCTACGCGGCAAAATTTGTCGCCTTTTGGCACTTTGCGTCATTCGTCGCGACGCACCATTTTGTGGAGGGACCCCACTGAGTGG
>PMAF01000189.1 GCA_003152455.1 Hyphomicrobiales bacterium | reverse complement strand
TTCTATGCCAAGGGACTGGACGGGCGCATCGACGATCCGAATGCCGGCTGGAAGGGCCGCGGCCTCTGGAGCACCAATGGCGACCGCGCACCCTGGCTGATGGAGACCGGCAAGGGTTCGAGCCCGCGCGCCGTCCACATCCAGATACGGCCTGATCCGCTGGCGGACTGACGCCGTTGCGGTGTTCCAAAAAAAATAGTCCCGCCGCGGACCGCGGCGGGGCATGATATGAATATTGCATGACCGGCTTCCAGGGCGTCTTTCCCTATCTCGTTTCGCCGATCGACCCGCAGGCCCGCATCCTGACCGATGTATTGGGCCGGCTGGTGGACGATCTGATCAAGGCCGACGTGCACGGACTGACGCCGCTCGGCTCCACCGGCGAATTCGCTTATCTGTCGCGCGAGCAGCGCGCCGCCGTCGTGCAGGCAACCATCGAAGCGGCGGGCAAGCGCGTGCCGGTGATCGCGGGAGTGGCATCGACATCGACCGCCGACGCGGTCGAACAGGCCACGCATTATCAGTCGCTCGGCGCCGACGGCATCCTCGCCATTCTCGAAGCCTATTTCCCGCTCAAGGACGCGCAGATCGAGGCTTACTTCCGCGCCATCGCAGACAGCGTCGACATTCCGGTGGTGCTCTACACCAATCCGCAATTCCAGCGCAGCGATCTCACCCTCGACGTGATCGCGCGGCTGTCGACACATCCGCGCATCCGTCACATCAAAGATGCCTCGACCAATACCGGGCGGCTGCTCTCGATCATGAATCGCTGCCCACAAATGAAAGTGTTCTCGGCTTCGGCGCATATTCCGGCGGCGGTGATGCTGATCGGCGGCGTCGGCTGGATGGCGGGGCCGGCTTGCATCGTGCCGCGCCAGAGCGTGAAGCTTTACGAGTTGTGCCGCGCCGGCAAATGGCCGGAGGCCATGACGCTGCAACGCGAACTCTGGCGCATCAACGAGGCCTTCGCGCGCTTCAATCTCGCCGCCTGCATCAAAGCCGGCTTGCAGATCCAGGGCTACGCGGTCGGCGACCCGGTGCCGCCGCAGGCCGCGCTGACGGCGGACGAGCGAAAGGTGGTCGCGGAAATTCTGGCGTCGCTCCCGTAGTCATTCAAAAACCCTTGATTCATCAGCATAAACGGCCCCGCCCAACCGATTCTTAACGGTTCCTTGATAAGCAGCCGGAATGTTGCCGCTCGCAAACCGGCCATCGCCGGCGCGGAGAGAACCCGTGGCGCTGGCCGAATCCGAAAACGTCGCCGTCGCGCCGCCCTCGGCAGCGGCGCGCCTCATCGCGCGCATCAAGGCCATCCTCGGCGAGCGCAGCGACTCGAGGCTGGCGCAACTCTTTGCCGGAAAAGTTTTTCTGGTGCGCGTCGCCAGCGCGCTGCTCGCGCTGGCCAGCCAGGTGCTGCTGGCGCGCTGGATGGGCAGCTTCGAGTTCGGCATTTACATTTATGTGTGGACCTGGGTGCTGATGATCGGCGCGCTCTCGGACGCGGGTCTGTCGTCGGCGGCGCGGCGTTTCATTCCGGAATATACCGGGATCAAGTCGTTCGACCTGCTGCGCGGATTCCTGTCGGGCAGCCGCTGGCTAGCGTTCGGCGTCGCCGCCGCCGTCGGCGCGGTTGGCGCCATCGGCGTGACCGCAATCGCGCCTTACCTCGACCAATTTACCGTGGTGCCGCTTTATCTCGCCTGCGTCACCATTCCGATCTACGGCCTGGTGCAGGTGCAGGCCGGCATCGCGCAATCCTATGACTGGCCCAACCTCGCACTGATGCCGTTCTACATCTGGCGCCAGATCACCCTCACCGCGTTGATGGGCGCGGCCTATCTGTCCGGCGCCCCGACCGGCGCGGTGACCGCGATGATCGTTGCCGTCGTCACCACCTGGGCGGTGACCATCGGCCAGCTTATTGTGCTCGACCGCCGCCTCAAAAATACGGTGCCGGGCGGCCCGAAGCGCTACGAGGTCAAGACCTGGTTCGCCACTTCGCTGCCGATCTTCGTGGCGGAAGCCTTCTACCTGCTGCTGACTTACGTCGACATTCTCGCGCTCGAGAATCTGCGCTCGCCCGACGATGTGGCGGTCTACTATGCCGGCGCGCGGCTGCTGGCGATCGTTGCTTTCGTCTATTTCGCCATCTCCGGCGCCACCACGCACAAGTTCACCGAATATCACGTGAGCGGCGACAAAGCGCGGCTCGCCGCGTTCTTTGCCGAAACCGTGAGGTGGACGTTCTGGCCCTCGCTCGCCATCTGCGTGCTGATCCTCGCCCTCGGCAAGCCGTTGCTCGGCCTGTTCGGCGCGGGCTTCGAGCGCGGCTATCCTGTGATGTTCATCCTGGCGGTCGGCATGCTGGCGCGTGCGGCGGTCGGACCGGCCGAACGCCTGCTCAACATGCTGGGCGAGCGCAAGCAGTGCGCGCTGATCTATGCCGCCGCCTTCGCGATCAATCTCGTGCTGTGCGTGATCCTGATTCCGCGCATCGGCATCGAGGGCGCGGGAGCCGCGACCTCAAGCGCGCTGGTGGTGGAGTCGATCCTGCTCCATTTCGTGGCCAAGCGGCGGCTCGGATTCCACGTGTTCATCATGGGCGGCGAGAAAAGCTGACCGTCATTCCGGGTCCGACACTACGCGCCGTCCCGGAATGACAACTACGCCCGCTCGCGCAGCAGCCGCCTTATCACCTTGCCCGTCGTGGTCATCGGCAGGTCGTCGATGAAGGCGACCTCGCGCGGATATTCGTGGCCCGACAGTCGCGTCTTGACGAAATTCTGGATCTCGGCGGCGAGCGCGTCCGACGGCGCCTGCCCTTTCTTGAGCACGATGAAGGCCTTGACGATCTCGGTGCGCAGCGGATCGGGCTTGCCGACCACGGCGGCGAGCGCCACCGCCGGATGGCGGATCAGGCAATCCTCGATCTCGCCCGGACCGATGCGGAAGCCGGACGAGGTGATGACGTCGTCATCGCGGCCGACGAAGCTGACATAGCCCTCGTCGTCCATCACGCCCTGGTCGCCGGTGGTCATCCAGTCGCCGATGAACTTGTCGCGCGTGGCTTGCGGCTTGCCCCAATATTCTAGGAACATCACCGGATCGGGACGCAAGACCGCGATCTGGCCGACCTCGCCGGCCTTCAGCCGCCCGCCGTCGTTGCCGATCACCGCCACGGTATGGCCGGGAACCGGCTTGCCGATGGCGCCGGGCTTGAGCACGCCGAGCGCCGCGCAGGAGCCGAGCACCAGATTGCATTCGGTCTGGCCGTAGAACTCGTTGATCGCCAGCCCGAAGGCCGACTTGCCCCATTCCAGCGCCTCGATGCCGAGCGACTCGCCGCCGGAGGCGACGCTGCGCAGCTTGAAGTCGTAGCGCCCACGCGGGCTCGGCACCGCCCGCATCATGCGCAGCGCCGTCGGCGGGATGAACGCATTGCGCACGCCGGCCGACTGCATCAGCGCGAAAGCATCGTCCGGATCGAATTTGTCAAACTTGCGCGCCACCACCGCGACGCCGTGATGCAGGCTCGGCAGCAGCGCGTCGAGCAGTCCGCCGGCCCAGGCCCAGTCGGCCGGCGTCCAGTAGCGGTCGCCGGCTTGCGGGAACGGAAAATGCGGCAACTCGACGCCGGGCAAATGGCCGATCAGAACGCGATGCGCGTGCAGCGCGCCTTTGGGCTGGCCGGTGGTGCCGGAGGTGTAGATCATCATCGCCGGATCGTCGGCAGCGGTATCGACGGCCGTGAATTGCGCCGACGCCCGCGCCAGCAATTCGGAAAAGCCGCCGGCGCCTTCGCCGTCGATCGACAGCACGCAGCTCAATTCCGGTACTTCGCCGCGACTACCGTCAAGCTTGGCGAGCCCTTGCGCGTTGGTCAGCAGCGCCCTGGCGCCGGAATTCTGCAAGCGATAGGACAGCGCATCCGGGCCGAACAGCACGGCGATCGGCAAAGCGACGGCGCCGAGCTTGTAGATCGCGACATGCGCGGCCGCTACTTCCGGCGCCTGCGGCAGCATGATGGCGACGCGGTCGCCGCGCTTGACGCCGTGCGCGCGCAGCACGTTGGCGAGCCGGTTGGAGGTTTCGCGCAAGGCGCCGAAGCTGATGGCATCTTCGCGCCCGTCTGCATGGACGTGCAGGATGGCGAGCCGGCCGGGCTCGGCGTCTGCCCAGCGGTCGCAAATATTGACGCCGATATTGTAGCGCGCCGGCACCCGCCAGCGGAATTGGCGATAGACGTCGTCGTAATTGTCGAGACGCGGCAGCACCGGCATGGGCCGCAAACTAGTCAGCGGCGTGCGCGAGGTCCAGCCCACCGGACGTTGCGCTAGCCCTTCGCGGTCTCTGTCGTTGCGATCCAAATGCCCGCGAACACCGCCAGCAAGCCGACGACCAGATTGAGGGTGATGGGCTCGCCGATGAGCTGATGCGCGAGCAAAGCCGCAGCGATCGGATTGACCGTCATGGTATTGGCCACGCGCGTCGGCGACGCCCGCTGCAAAGCCATCACCCAGAGAATGAACGCCAAGCGCGCCGCCGCCGATGCCTAGGTAGATTCCGGCAATCCATTGCGGCGCGCCGAAGCTCTCCAACACCGCAACCCGCCCAGTCAACAGGCCGACAACAACCAGCGCCACGGCGCCCGCGCCCATGCCGACGGCGAGAAATCCCAGCGCGCTCGATCGCCGGATGAAGGCGCGCGACCAGACATTGTAAAACGCCATGCAAAGGACTGCCGCGGCCATGATCAATTCGCCGAGCACGGCGATGCCAACGCCGACGGATTTGCGCATCGTCAAAGGTTCGATGTCGAGAATGCCGCCGACCAGCATGGTCTGCAGCGGCAGAGTCGACAGCGCGAGACTGGCGCGGGCCGCCGTCGTGTAGCCGAGCGCGATGTTATAAAGAATGAAGAACAAGCCGAAAAAGCACAGCCCCAAGGCGGCGACGCCGAACCAGTGGCTGCGCGGCGGCCATTTTACGCGCAGCAGGAGCGCAATCGGCAGAACGAAGAGAAATCCGATGCCCCAGCGCAGAATGGCGAGCGTGAGCGCATCGGCGTTGCCGACCAGATAGCGCGTTACTGCTGCGGCCGTTCCACCCAGACAGCTTGAAACGATCGCGATCAACACCCCGATCAATTCGCCCACGCGCGGCTCCCTCCCCCGCGCAGGACTATGCCACGACTGAGCGTACGGGCTGCAAAAATAAAACGGGGACGAAGGCGCCGGCCGCTAGCTCTTCTTCTCGTCCGGCTCGGCCAAAATCAGCGCCCAGTACACTTTGTATTTCGAGGCCGGCGTGTAGACCGCCGCGATGCCGATGCGGGTCGCGCCGGCGAGCAGCATGTTGGCGTTGTGCGGCGCCGAATCGCGCCAGCCGGAAAACGCCTCGGCCAACGTGTGGTAGCCGGCGCCGATATTCTCGGCCGCCCGCTTGGCGTCGTAGCCCGAGGCCTTCAGCCGCACGACGAACGGCTTGCCGGCGTTGTGGTCGAGTCTGTCGCGCTTGGCCATGATGGCGGCCTGCGCCTCGGCCAGCCGCATCAGCTCGGGATCGAGCGTCACCGCCGGCAGCCCGTTATTGGTGCGGTATCCGGATATCATCGAGGCGGCCGCGGCGGCGTCGAGCTGCGTGCCCGGCTGCGCCAGATTGCGGTAGAAGCTCGGCTCCGCCTTGGGCACATATTCCGCGGCGCAGCCGGCAAGCGCCAGCAGCGCCAATATCGCGACAAGCGGACGAACCATAAGCGGCGATCTCCGAATCGATTAAGCGCGGGCGTAAGGCTGGCGGCCGACCGTGGCCGAACGGTGGTGTGCCTTTGTTCCGCATGGCGATACAGGACCCCGCCTCTACTGGCGCTGCCCACGCCGGTCCATTACCATTCGGCGCAACAATATTCGGTTAAACGGAATTCTCCGGGAGAAACAACATGTCCGCGCAGCCAGCCCCGCGCACGCCAGGCGCTACCCGCGCCGCGCCGGGCGAATACGTGTTCGACCTCGCCAGCCTGCAAAAGATCATGGGCGGCCCCGACTATTCCACCGCGCACGGCCCTTGCGTCGAAGGCGACCGCATGATCGTCGGGCTGATGCGCATGAATGCCGGCACCGGCGCCGAGCCGCATTCGCACCCCAACGAACAGTGGATCTACATCCTGCAGGGCACCTTCCGCGCCAAGATCGGCGGCAAGGAGATCGACGCCAAGCCGGGCTCCGTGGTCTATATCCCCGCCAACACGATTCACTCCGGCGGCGCGACGCCGGAGGGCGATGTCTTGTTCTTTACCGTCAAGGACGCTTCGCACAGCCTGCACGGCATAAAAGCGACCTGAGCTTCACGAACGCAAGGGCGGAAGAACCTTGCCGCCAATCAACATCAGCCACGGAGGATTTCCATGAAACGTCTGACTGCGATCTTGCTGTCCGCCGCATGCCTTGCGCTCGGCGTGACGGCCGCCTCGGCACAGGACAAATACCCGAGCCGGACCGTCAAGATTCTGGTGCCTTATGCGCCGGGCGGCGCCACCGACATCACCGCGCGCATCGTCGGCGACCAGTTGCAGAAGATCACCGGCCAGCCGTTCGTCATTATCAACAAGCCCGGCGCCTTTGGCTTGCTGGCGGTCGACGAATTGGCGAAAGCGGCGCCCGACGGCTACACGCTGATGATCGGCAACGTCACGACCAACGCCATCACGCCGATCATCTATAAGAGCAAACTCACCTTCGACTACGCGCAGCGCGTCACCGCGGTGACCAACCTGGTCGACGTGCCGGCGTTCCTGCTGGTGACGACCGCCAATGATTTTCCGGTCAAAACGGTGCCCGAGCTGGTCGATTACGCCAAGAAGAACCCGGGCAAGATCAAGTACGGCACGGTCGGCAACGGCTCCTATCCGCATTACGACATGGCCTATTTCGCCAAGCGCGCCGGCGATCTCGACATGTCCGCCCTGCCGAACAAGAACGGCGCCTCCGGCGTTATTCAAGACATGTTGCGCGGCGACGTGCAGGCCGCGTTCCTCAACGTCGGCAGCGCCGCCGGCATGGTGAAGTCGGGAAAATTCCGCGCGCTGGCCATGGTCAATCACACGCGCCTGGCCGACTACCCCGATATCCCGACCATGAAGGAAGTCGGCTACCCGGACGTCGGCACCATCGCCTGGAACGGCCTGTTCGCGCCGGCGGCGACGCCCAAGCCGGTGCTGGATGCGCTTTACGCCATCGTGGCGCAAGCGATCGCCATGGCCGAGGTGCAGGAAAAATTCAAGAAGCAGAATTATAACATCGTGCCGAGCAAGTCGGTCGCCGACGCGCAGAGCTGGCTCGCCGGCGAGATGAAACATTGGGAAACCGTCACCAGCGCGGTGAAGATTGAAACGCAATGAGGCCTGTCGTCCCCGCCTCGGCGGGGACGATGACTATTCCGCCGCCTGCATCGCTTTCCAGATGCGTTCGGGCGTCGCCGGCATGTCGAGCTGCGCGCCCTTGGGCAGCGCGTCGAGGATGGCGTTGATCACCGCCGGCGGCGCCGCGGTGGTGCCGGCCTCGCCGGTGCCCTTCACGCCGAGCGGATTGGTGCGGCAGGNNGCGTAATCCATGAACGAGCCGCTGACGAGTTGGCCGGCGGCGTCGTAGATTGTGTTCTCGGTCAGCGCCTGGCCGAGCCCTTGCGCCACGCCGCCGTGGATCTGGCCCGCGACGATGGTATCATCCAGCACGTTGCCGCAATCGCCGACCGCCACATAGGAAACGACCGACACCGCGCCGGTCGCCGGATCGATTTCGACCTCGGCGATGTGGCAGCCGTTCGGGAACGACGGCGGCGTCTTGACGGTTGCTTGGGTGTCGAGGCTCTCGGGGATCACCGCGTTGCGTGCCAATTCAGCAGCACGCTCGGCCACTTCGAACAGCGACACCTCGCGCGCCGATCCGCGCACGCTGAACCTGCCGTCGCGGTAATTGACATCGCTGTCGCCCGCCTGCAGCAGCATGGCGGCGACGCGCTTGCCTTTCTCGATCACCTTGTCGGCAGTAACGGCAATCGCGCCGCCGACATACATCGCCGAGCGCGAGGCGACGGCGCCGAACCCCGGCACGTCGCGCGCCGAGTCGCCGGAGGTGACCGTCACCGCCTCGGGCGCGATGCCGAGCCGGCGCGCGGCCACTTTGCGAAACACAGTCGGGTGCCCCTGCCCGCTGCCGCCGGCGCCGATGCTGACGGTCACCTTGTTGCCGCCTGGAAAAGCGATGTGCGCGGCCTCTTCGGGGAACGCGCCGGCGATCTCCAGATAGCAACCGATGCCGATGCCGCGCAGCCTGCCTTGCTTCTTCGCCGCTTTCTTGCGCGCGGCAAAGCCGGCATAACCGCCAAGCTCGAGCGCGCGTTCGAACGCGCCGGGAAAGTCGCCGCTGTCGTAGGTGTTGCTGAAGGCGGTGGTGTAGGGAATCTTGTCGGCTTGGATCAGATTGCGCCGGCGCAGTTCGGCGGCGTCGATGCCGGTCTTATCGGCGGCGGCATCGATCAGCCGCTCCATCAGGTAGCTCGCCTCCGGCCGGCCGGCGCCGCGATAGGGGCCGGTCGGCAGCGTGTTGGTGAGCACGCAGCGCGTATTCACCTGCGCATGCGGGACGTCATAGACCGTCGGCAGGCAGCCGGAAACGTGCGTGGTGAAGACGAAATGCGCAACGCCGGTGATATAGGCGCCGACATTGCCGAGGCAGTCGACGCGTAGCCCGAGAAAGCGGCCACGCGTGTTGAGCGCAAGCTCCGCGCGCCAGAACGAGTCGCGGCCCTGGTTGTCGCTGACGAAGGCTTCCGACCGGCTCGAGACCCAGTGCACCGGCTTTTGCAGCATACGCGCCGCGTGCAGCATCGGGATATATTCGGGATAGCACCAGCCCTTCATGCCGAAGGCGCCGCCGAGATCGTCGGTGAGGATGCGCAACTCCTCCGGCTTGATGCCCATGGCGCCGGCGATCTGGCCGCGCACGGCGGCGACGCCCTGCGTGCCGCAGCGAAGCGTGAACTGCTTGGTGCCGGGGTCGTAGCTCGCGGTCGCCGTGCGCGGCTCGAGCGAGGCGACCACCAGGCGCTGATTGATCAGTTCGACGCGCACCACATGGGCGGCATCCTTGAAGGCGCGATCGAGCGCCGCTTGTTTCTTGCCCTCGGGATCGGCGGGCGCGCTCCAGTCGAAACCGATATTGCCGGGCGCTTCCGGCCAGAGCTGCGGCGCGCCGGGCGCGATCGCCGCACGCACGTCGGTCACGGCGTCGAGCGGCTGGTAATCGACCGCGACTTTTTCGCCGGCGTCCTGCGCCTGGGCGGCGCTGGCCGCGATCACCATCGCCACAGGCTCACCGACATGCAGCACGCGCTTATCCGCCAGCGACGGCCGAAGCGGCGCGACCGCTACTTTCCCGCCGCGGCCTGGAATCGGATGCGGATGCGAGATGGAATGATAATGCGCCGCGGCCAAGTCGGCGGCGGTCAGCACCGCCACCACGCCCGGCGCGCGCTTGGCAGCCGCGACGTCGACGTTTTCGATGGTGGCGAAAGCGTGCGGCGAGCGCACGAAATAGGCCGCCAAGGCGCCTTCCGGCTTGACGTCGTCGCCGAAGCGGCCACGTCCGCGCAGCAGCGCGTCATCCTCGATACGGCCGGTCCATTCGGATGGGCCGGCTTGGCGAGCCGCAGTCGATTCCATTGCGGTACTCCGGCAGAATAATTCTAAAGCTTGCGGCCGGTGATGCCAGCCTTGGCGTAAAGCGCGTTGATGTGTTCCTTCACGCTCGCCTGCGGCTCGGCGGTCGACTGATGCGCCCAGCCGACCTTAGCGCGGGCATAGACCGCCATCTCCTCATCCTGCTGCGAGGTGCCGCCGGAAATTCCGTAGGCGCCGACCATCTCGTCGCCGCGAAATACCGGCGCGCCGCCGCCGGACGCCGCGATCTTGCCGTTGGTCATGGCGGCGAGGCTGATGAGCAATTGCGGATTGCGCTCCTTGAACCACTGCTGGATCACCAGCCCGTCGGAAAAGCGCGGGCTCATGGAGCGGAACGCCGCCACGGTGTAGGCCTTGGCGATGGCCGTGTCCGGGGTGATGAAGCCGGCCTCGTCCATGCGCTCGAGCGCGATCAGGTGGCCTTCCGGTCCGACCACGGCGACCGAGACCGGCACGCCCATCTCGGCGGCCTTTTCAATTACCGCCGCGATGAATTCGCGGCATTCGGCCGCCCGCAGTTTCGCCATCCGACGTTCTCCCGGAGCTCACGATTAAGCTTTGATTAACCCAAAAATCCTACTAACTAATTGTAATGAAATGGTTTTCTTTAGCAAGACGGATTTCCTACTAACGTACAACTAACGCTACTCCCTCGATTTTGAAGGAAACGGGGGCAACGGGGCAGCAATGCTAGGGTTCAACGTTTACCAAATTTGATGGGAGATTGCTGCCCTATAAAAAAGGCCTTTGCCATCAAATCACGTGGACTGTTCGACCTAGCTTCTAATAAGCCTTTCAAGGTGAGCCGTTCCGCGACGACGACGATGAGGGGATGAGCCGCGCCGGTGATCCTCGCCCCAGCTCAGGAATTCGCCCACCGCCTGCGCATAGTGATAGCGTGCGACAGTTGCGGAACGATGGTGGACTTGGATTTGCGGATGACGCCGCGCGACCCTGAAGCTTCAATGCGCGTGGCGCTTCGCGACTTGCGATACCCGCGCTACAATAGCCAAGATAGCCCGCGCATCGTCGCGTTGGCGCATCACCTTTCAATTTGAAGACGTTTATAAACTTAGAAGATCGAAAAATGCTTAAGGCAGTCGAGATT
Organism: Hyphomicrobiales bacterium; assembly: GCA_003152455.1. Lineage (GTDB taxonomy): Bacteria > Pseudomonadota > Alphaproteobacteria > Rhizobiales > Xanthobacteraceae > Pseudolabrys. The sequence goes on along the minus strand of PMAF01000189.1, from coordinate 1,893 downwards.
TTCACGCCCAATGATTTGCCAACGTTCACGTACATGGGTACGCCTACCTGCTACCCAATTTGATCAACACGATCCTTACGCATGGCCGCAATCGCGATAGGATCGGCCCCCAGACAGCGATCAGGCACGCTTGAAGGCGCGGCGGCCATCTGCGCCAGCACACCGTCGATTTCACGCCGCCTTGAGCAACCCCTCTGCCTGCATCGCTTCCTTCACTTTCGGGCGTGCGCCAACGCGGTCGAGATAGGCTGAAAGATTTTTGTATGCGGAAATGTCGATATTGTGCATGTGCCGCCAGTTCAGGATCGTGAACAGATAACTGATTGGTCAAAGGAGCTTCACGCATGTCCGAATGTCTGCACTGTGAAATAAATGAGTTGCTGGAAAGTCGATTACAGGGTCAAGAAGTCAATCTGGCGGAAGTCGCTGCCAAGGTGACGGAAGTCCTTGCCGATCTAATTCTGATGGCTCCGCCCGATGAACAATCTACCTTGATGGCTGATGTTCTGGCAAACCTTGGAAGTTTTGTACTTGAAAAGAAGGAAGATGCCGATCCAACCAGTCCGCGCCGATCAAGTCACTAAATGGCGTCGGGCTATTACGAATGGCAAAATACTCCAACCGGTAAGCAGCCACACTATTTCACACGGCGGGATGGTAGAGTATCATCAAGAGGTTTTCACTAGAGGACATGGGGGTTGCTCATGTGGGGCTTATCTAATCCTTGGACCGCACTGAAAACTCGTCCATACGTTTCGGAGGAAGATTTAGATCGCATTAATGCGCACAATGAAAAATATTCGAAAACCGAATTTGAGATTATGACTGATGTTGTGCCCGAACCCTTCATCGGAAATCCCCTCGCTCCGATTTGGCTACTAAACCTAAATCCGGGCTTTACACCGTCAGATTTAGATCATACGGAAAAAACAATCGCCATGCAGAAGCAATCCGCTGCATTGGAAGCGAATGAATTTTGGTACATCAACCCCGAATATGCGTCGGCGGCTGGTTATAGCTGGTGGACGAGAACACTCAAAGGACCAATAAAAGATTATGGTTTGGACAAAGTGATGAGAAGAGCTTCTTTTGCGTTGAACTGTTCCCCTACCATTCGCGCAAATTCAAATGGTCGGGCGGGCTGCTTCCTTCGCAGCAATTCACATTGGAATTAGTTAGACGCGCTGTTGCTGAAGGAAAGCGTTTCATCATCATGAGACAGCGGAAAACTTGGCTGAAGCATGTGCGGGGATTGGGTAAAGCAAGTACGAGTCTGTCTAGTCCACAAAATGTCGCCATCAGTCGAAAGAATCTTAAGCAGCCGAACTTCTTTCGCGATGTATTGTGAAATGAGGGCATATTGATCATCGGGGAGCCAAAGCGGGGAATCAACCGACATGAAGCTATGCCATACTTTGACCTCCCTGACCGCGAGCATCGTCATAGTGGAGGCAGATAATGGCAACACCTCAATTTTCGCTCCCGAAACAATGGGAAGATTGGTGTAGCTGGCTCCTAGGGTTCTGGCTGTGCATTTCACCATGGACTCTGCAGTTCGATCTGGAGCCAATCGCAACACGAACCGCTGTAATTACAGGAATTATTATTGTCTTTGTCGAGATGATGACGCTGTCTCTTTTTCGTGAGTGGGAGGAATGGATCAACGTCATACTCGGAGCGTGGCTGATAACTTGCCCTTGGATCATGGGTATCATTGACCCGTCAGCTAAGACAAATTTTGTTATTGTTGGGCTTCTGGTGTTGGCATTGGCGCTCTACGAGATTTGGGACGCCCGCCGTCATTCAGGTAACCAGAACTAACGACACACGTAGGCACCAGCGTTTCTATGATTGAAAATACTATTCCGATGCCCGTTTGTAATGACAACATCA
>PMAF01000309.1 GCA_003152455.1 Hyphomicrobiales bacterium | reverse complement strand
CCCGCCACGACCACGTCTATCTGCAGGTGTTCGGGCCCGGCGGCCGCACCGTCGTGACGCCGCGGGTCGCGTCCCTGCGCGAGGCGTTGCGCGCGGCAGCGACCGGTGCTCCGCGCCTGATCGGGACCGCGGCGGAGATGCTGGCCGCCGCCTGGCCGGCCGGCCAACGTGCGCCGCGTCTAGTCGATGCGCGCCGCGCGCCCGACGTCGATTGGGTGGCGCGGCTCGGCGCCGCCGCAACCGACACCGGCGTGCCGCCGAAGCCGCTTTATCTGCGCGCGCCCGACGCCCAGCCGCAGAACGCCGCGCAACTGGCGCGACGGTGATGGGCCTGTTCGCCAACTTGTTCGCGCGCAGCGAGCCGGTGCTGTCGGACGCGGCGAGCCGCGACGCCGCGGCGATTGCCGGGCTACACGCCGCCTCGTTCCGGCGCGGCTGGAGCGAGCAGGAAGTCGAGGGCCTGCTGACCGACCGCCATGTCATCGCGCATCGCGCCATGCTCGGATCGACTATGGTTGCCTTCATCCTGTCGCGGCTGGTGGAGGACGAGGCGGAAATCCTCTCGGTCGCGGTGGCGCGCGCCCGGCGCGGCCGCGGGCTGGCGCGCAATCTGCTCGATCTGCATTTGCGCCGGCTGGCGGGCTATGGCGCGCGCGCCGTGTTCCTGGAGGTCGACGAACACAATACCGCGGCGATCCGGCTGTACGATCGCGCCGGTTTTCGGGAGGTCGCCCGCCGTCCCAGTTACTATCCAGGCGCCGGCGGCAAGGCGGCCGCCGCGCTGGTGCTGCGCCGCGATCTGGTTTGACGCGCGTGACCCCCGAAAAGCGGCAAACCGCGTTCGCATAAGGTCATGCGCGAAGCAAAAACACCTTATAGACCATTCCGGACGGGCTCAATATGCTAGGGGAGCCCGACCAGAAAGACGACGAGAACGCCATCGTGACCACGCCGGACAAAGCCATTTCTGACAGGCGCGACATCGAAGCCCTGTGCGCCGAAAAGGGCATGCGCATGACCGAGCAGCGCCGCACCATCGCGCGCGTGCTAGCAGGCTCCGACGATCACCCCGATGTCGAGGAACTGTACCGGCGCTGCGCCAAGGTCGACGACCGGATTTCCATTTCGACGGTGTATCGCACCGTGCGCCTGTTCGAGGATGCCGGCATCATCGAGCGGCACGACTTCCGCGAAGGGCGCGCGCGCTACGAAACCGCCACGGAATCCCATCATGACCATCTGATCAACCTGCGCAGCGGCGAAGTGATCGAATTCCGCTCGGCCGAGATCGAGCGGATGCAGACGGAGGTCGCGCGCAAGCTCGGCTACAAACTGGTCGATCACCGGCTCGAGCTCTACGCCGTCCCGCTCGACGACGACAAAGCGGGTTAAACGCATGATCCCGGAATATGGGAACCGGCTTTCGGAATAGATCATGCGCCGGATAAAACGCTGATGGCTCGCGGGCTTCTGATCGCGGCATTCTTCTTCACCATGACGCCGCTGCTGATCTCGGTGCAGTGGCTGCTCGACAAGCTCAAATTGCCCGGCTGGGGCGCGATCGCCGTCGGCTACTATCGCGTGCTCTGCCGGCTTCTGCGCATTCGCATCAGCGTGGTCGGCGAGCCGGTGCACGATCGCGCGGTGCTGTTCGTGTCCAACCACGTATCCTGGGCCGATATCCTGGTGATCGGCTCGATCGCGCCGGTAGCCTTCGTCGCCAAGCGCGAAGTGGCGAGTTGGCCGCTGGTCGGCGTCACCGCGCGGCTCCAGCGCACGGTGTTTGTCGACCGCTCGCGCCGCCACCAGACCGGCCAAGCCATCGGCGAGATCGTCCAGCGCTTGGCCGGCGGCACGCCGGTCGTGCTGTTCGCGGAAGGCACCTCGAGCGACGGCAACCGCGTGCTGCCGTTCCGCTCCGCTTTGGTCGGCGCGGTCGAGGAAGCAGGCGCGCACTTGGAGCGCGGCATCATGATCCAGCCGATGTCGATCGGCTACACCGGGCTGCACGGCATTCCGATGGGACGCCAGCATCGCCCGCTGGTCGCCTGGTACGGCGATCTCGACTTCATGCCGCACATCCGGGCCTTCATCGCGCGCGGCGCGGTCGATGCCGTGGTCAGCTACGGCACGCCGGTCGCGGCCGACGGTGCCGCCGACCGCAAGGCCATGACGAAATCGCTGGAGGGCACGGTACGGGCGCTCAACGCCACGACGCTGCGCGGCCGGCCGCTTGCGGCGCACCCCGGCACGTCTTAAAAACCTCACGAAATAAAATACATGGATGAGAGGGACAAACCCGGTCCCGACAAGCTAGATTGGCCACCCGGTTCGAACGCGAGCGGCATGAGCAAAGTCCACGTCAAGTCCTTCGGCTGCCAGATGAACGTCTACGATTCTAATCGTATGGCGGACACGCTGGCGCCGGGCGGCTACAGCGAGACCGCGGACGTTGCCGACGCCGACCTCGTCATTCTCAACACTTGCAACATCCGCGAGAAGGCGGTCGACAAGCTCTATTCCGAGATCGGCCGCGTGCGCGAATTCAAGGAAGCCGCCGAACGCGACGGCCGCCGCGTGTTGATCGCGGTCGCCGGTTGCGTGGCACAGGCCGAGGGCAACGAAATTCTCCGCCGCGCCGGCGCGGTCGACTTGGTCGTCGGTTCGCAGAATTATCACCGGCTGGCCAATCTGATTGCGCGCGTACAGGCCGGCGAGCGGATCGTCGATACCGAATTTCCGGCGGACGATAAGTTCGACGCACTCGCCGCGCCGCGCCGCGAAGCGATCGCCAGGCGCGGCATTTCCGCCTTCGTCACCGTGCAGGAAGGCTGCGACAAGTTCTGTACATTTTGCGTTGTGCCTTACACGCGCGGCGCCGAAGTTTCCCGCCCGGTCGACAAAATCGTGGCCGAGGTCGAGCGCCTGGCCGATGCGAACGTGCGCGAGGTGACGCTGATCGGGCAGAACGTCAATGCCTATCACGGCCAGGGTGCCGACGGCCGGCCCACGACGCTCGGCAAGCTGCTGCGACGGCTCTCCGCAGTGCCCGGCATCGTGCGCCTGCGCTACATGACCAGCCATCCGCGCGACATGGAAGACGATCTGATCGCCGCCCATGGCGACCTGCCCGCGCTGATGCCCTACGTGCATTTGCCAGTGCAGTCCGGTTCCGACCGCATACTCGCGGCGATGAACCGGCGGCATACGCGGCAAGATTATCTCGAGGTGATCGCGCGGCTGCGCGCGAGCCGCGCCGATCTCGCCTTGACCTCGGATTTCATCGTCGGCTTTCCGGGCGAGACCGAGGATGATTTCTCCGCCACGCTCTCGCTGGTGGAAGAGGTTGGCTACGCCACCGCTTATAGCTTCATGTATTCGCCGCGCCCCGGCACGCCGGCCGCCGCCCTGGAGAATCAGGTCCCGCCGGGCGAACAGGCCGAACGCCTGCAAAGGCTGCAGGCCGTCATCACCCGTCAGTGGCGCGCCTTCAACGCGCAAGTCCTGGGCCACACTGTGGAAGTGCTGCTGGAGAAGCCGGGCAAGCTCCCTGGGCAATTGGTCGGCCGCACCCCATATCTGCAGGCAGTGCAGGTGATGGCGCCCCGCGCCATGATCGGTTCGCTGGTGAATGTCGCCATCACCGATATCGGAACCAACACTTTGTTCGGCGCCCTATCCGAGCCGGCGCCGGCCCTCGCCGCAGCAGGAGCTTGAGTACCCACTTGCGCACATTGGATCCCGCGATCCCGGCCGCCGCAGCTTCCGAGGAAACTGCCACCACGCAGACCGTGCTCGCCTTCGAGGATAATCGGCTCGCCTCCATCCTGTTCGGGCAATACGGACAAAACCTCGCGCGGATCGAGCGCCGCCTCGGCGTGGTGGCCGAGCAGCGCGGCAATCACGTCACCATCGACGGCTCGCGCGGCGGCTGCGAGCAGGCCCGCCGCGTGCTGGAAGGGCTCTACGAGCACATCAAGCGCGGTCACGAACTCAGCCAAGGCGACGTCGAGGGCGCCATCCGCCAGGCGATCGCGCAGGGCTCGCTGTTCGATTACGACCCGGCGAGTGCGCGGGCGGCCTTCGAGGAAATCAATCTGCGCAAACGCCCGGTACGCGCGCGTACCGCCGCGCAGGACGCCTATATCCGCGCGCTCAAGCGCCATCATCTGGTGTTCGGCACCGGCGCCGCCGGCACCGGCAAGACCTGGCTCGCGGTCGCGCAAGCGATCCAGATGTTCGAGCGCAAGGAGGTCGACCGCATCATCCTGTCGCGGCCGGCGGTGGAAGCCGGCGAACGGCTCGGCTTCCTGCCCGGCGACATGCGCGAGAAGGTCGATCCCTACTTGCGCCCGATCTACGACGCGCTCTACGACCTGATGGACGCCCGCATCGTCGAGCGCGCGCTGCAGGCCGGCGAGATCGAGATCGCGCCGCTCGCCTTCATGCGCGGACGCACGCTGTCGAACGCCGCCATCATTCTCGACGAAGCGCAGAACACCACCTCGATGCAAATGAAGATGTTCTTGACGAGGCTTGGCGAGAACAGCCGCATGATCGTCACCGGCGATCCGAGCCAGGTCGACCTGCCGAGCGGGCAGACGTCGGGCCTCGCCGAAGCGGTGCGGCTGCTCGACGGCATCGAGGGCATCGGCCATGTCGCCTTCACGCAGGAAGACGTGATCCGCCACGAGCTGGTGGGGCGCATCGTGGCAGCCTATGACCGCAAGGCGCCCGCGCGCGAGGACAAGAGATGACCAGCGCGCCGAGCCGGCGCGCGCCGGCGCCGTCGATCGACATCCAGGTTCAGTCGCCGCTGTGGCAGGCCGAGCCGGCCGCCGAGCAAACCGTGCGTGACGCGATTGCCGCGGCCGCCGCGACGCTCTCAACAGCGGACGGCGAAGTGGCTATCCTACTGACCGGCGACAAGGCGATTCGGGCGCTCAACCGGCAATGGCGCGGCATCGACAAACCGACCAACGTGCTGTCGTTTCCAGCGGCGGTAACGACGGCCAGCATCGGCGCCAAGTTCTTCGGCGATATTGTCATTGCCTATGAAACGCTCAAGCGGGAATGCGACGATGAAAAACGGATTTTTCTGCATCATCTCGCCCATCTCGCTATCCATGGATTTCTTCACCTCATCGGCTACGGTCACGAAGTCGACGCCGAGGCCGACGAGATGGAAGGGCTCGAGAGCAAGATCATGATGCACATGAACCTGCCCGACCCATGGCTCGGCCGTCATCTCGACCGCGAACTTGGCGGCGCCTGACCACCATGCCCGACACCGATCCATCGAGTTCCGGTCACGGCGACGCCGCTCCCTATGAGCCGCGCCACCTGCCGGTGCTGATGCCGCCGCCGCGCGAGGGCGGCGAAAGCTGGATCGTGCGCGCCTTCCGCACGCTGTTCGGCCGCAAGTCGGACTCGCGCGCCGATCTCAAGGACGTGCTCGACGCCATGCCGCCCGGCGAATCCGGCTTTTCGCCGGAAGAAAGCCGGATGCTCAAGAATATCCTCGGCCTGCGCGAACGCCGCGTAGGTGACGTGATGATTCCGCGCGCCGACATCGTCGCCGTGCAGCAGGACATCAAGATCGGCGAGCTGGTGCGCACGTTCGAGGGCGCGGGTCATTCGCGGCTGGTGGTCTACAACGACACGCTCGACGATCCGATCGGCATGGTCCACATCCGCGACCTAATCGCGTTCATGACCGCGCGGGCGGCGGTCGACCCGGAAAAGAATGCCAAGCGCAAGAAGCCGCTACCGGCCGGGCTCGATCTCAAGGCGATCGATCTTGCCATGCCGCTGTCGGCGGCCAAGATCGTGCGCGAAATCCTGTTCGTGCCGCCGTCGTCGCGGGTGATCGACCTGTTGGCGCGCATGCAGGCGACGCGCATACACCTGGCGCTGGTGGTCGACGAATATGGCGGCAGCGACGGCCTGGTTTCGATCGAAGACATCGTCGAGCAGATCGTCGGCGAGATCGCCGACGAACACGACGAGGACGAGACGCCGCACGTGGTGCGCCAGGGCGACGATTCCTTCATTGCCGACGCTCGCGCCCATCTCGAGGACGTGGCGGCCACTATCGGTAACGATTTCGACCCGGGTGACGTCGCCCAGGAAGTCGATACGCTCGGCGGCTATCTGGTGACGCGCGCGGGCCGCTTGCCGGTGCGCGGCGAACTGATCCCCGGACCTGGGCTGTTCGAATTCGAAGTACTGGATGCCGATCCGCGCCGCATCAAGCGCGTGCGCATCACCCGGCTGAAGGAGAAGCGCGAACGCCCGCGCGGCGAGCGCAAGCGCGGCGAACCGGATGCCGTGCTGGCCGGAACGGCGCCGCCGGTCTTGAGCGTCGACGACGCGCCGGCAAAAGACGGCGGACCGTCCTCCACCGGCCCGGCGGCCGGCGCGCACCGCCCGTGATAATCACCCGCCTTGCCTATGCGATCGTGCTCGCCTTCGGCTGGCGGCGCGCCCTCATCGCCTTTGTCGCCGGGCTCGCGTCGGCACTGGCGCTCGCCCCGATCAATGCCTGGCCGATCTTGTTTCTGACATTCCCGGTGCTGATTTGGCTGGTGGATGGCTCCGCGGCGGGGCGCTGGAGCGGCACCATGCGCGCGGCGGTCGCCGGCTGGTGCTTCGGCTTCGGCTATTTCATCGCCGGACTTTACTGGGTCGGCTACGCCTTCCTGGTCGACGCCAAAACTTTCGGCTGGCTGCTGCCGGTCGCGGTCGCGGGCCTGCCGGCTTATCTGGCGATTTACACCGCCCTCGGTGTTGCCGCGGCGCGGCTGATCTGGGTGCGCGGGCCGTCGCGCGTGCTGGCGCTCGCCGCCACGCTGACCGGGGCCGAGTGGCTGCGCGGCCATCTGTTCAGCGGATTCCCCTGGAACACTTTCGGCTATGCGCTGACCGAGCCGCTGGCGCTGGCGCAAAGCGTGTCTCTCACCGGCATCTGGGGTCTCACGTTTCTCTGCATCGCGATCTGCGCCAGTCCCGCAGTGCTGGTCGACGACCCGGCCGACACGCCGCATCCGCGGCGCGCGCCGTTTTTCGGAATTTTGATTCTGGTGGCGTTCGCGAGCTACGGCACCGTGCGGCTATGGCAGCACCCGACCGCTAATGTGAGCGGCGTGAAGCTGCGCATCATGCAGCCCAACCTGCAGCAAGACGAGAAATTCAATTATGCCGCCAAGACGCCGGTCATGGGGCGCTATTTGCGTCTATCCAATCGCGTCACCGGACCGAACTCGAACGGCGTGCACGACGCCACGGTTTTGATCTGGCCGGAATCGGCGTTCCCGTTCTTCCTCTCGCGCGAACCGGACGCGCTGGCGCAGATCGCCTCGCTGTTGAAGCCCTCCACCGAGCTGATCACCGGCGCGGTGCGCCCCGCGCCTTCCCAGAATGGCGCGCCGCACGCCTATAATTCGGTTTATGTGATCGATCCCGACGGCTCGATCCGCGCCATCTACGACAAGGTGCATCTGGTGCCGTTCGGCGAATACTTGCCGTTCCAGCACCTGCTGGAGCGGTTCGGTCTGCGGCAGCTCACCAAACAGGTCGGCGGATTTTTGTCGGGCGATCGCCGGCGCGCCATGGACGTACCGGGCGCGCCGAAGATGCTGCCGCTGATCTGCTACGAAGCGATCTTCCCCGGCGCCGCGGTGCCGCGCGGCGAACGGCCGGGCTGGCTGGTCAATGTGACCAATGACGGTTGGTTCGGCATCAGCACCGGGCCCTACCAGCATTTCCAGCAGGCGCGCGTGCTGGCGATCGCCGAAGGCCTGCCGCTGGTGCGCGCGGCGAATACCGGCATTTCCGCGGTAGTCGACCCCGTCGGCCGCATCGTCGGTTCGTTGCCGCTGGGTTCCGAAGGCGTGCTCGACGCGCCGCTGCCGCGCGCTATCGAGCCTACACCCTACGTACGCTTCGGCGACGTCCCCTTGATTCTATTTATGGTAGTAAGTTTGATAATAGTCGCGCGGCGGCGAATTCGCTCCTAGGTTGCGCAAAATTCAGCCCTGGATTGCGAAAGCGGCCGATGCCGGGCCCAAGTTGTTCGGCGACGCGTTGCCTTTCCCGTTAAGGAAAACAGGGTCGGTTTTCGGCCATGCGGAAACGACTGAAAAATATAGACAATTTTTATGTCTTTGGGACGTTGATGATCGATCACCGGCAAATCACGAGTTGCACTGGCGGTGCTTTCTATGACATTACGATTTGGAATAGTCGCATAGGAGACCTTTATGGCTAAGAAGACGCCCAATCCGATCGACAAGCATGTGGGCGCGCGCGTGCGCATGCGTCGGATGATGCTGAGCATGAGTCAGGAGAAGCTCGGCGACGCGCTTAGCCTCACCTTCCAGCAAGTGCAGAAATACGAGAAGGGCACGAACCGCATCGGCGCCAGCCGCTTGCAGCAGATTTCCAATATTCTGCAGGTGCCCGTTTCATTTTTCTTCGAAGGCGCGCCGAATATGCCGGGACATTCCGGCATGGGCGAGGCGCCGTCGCCGGCCTATGTCTCGGACTTCCTCGCCACTTCGGACGGTCTTTCGCTGACCAAGTCGTTCATGCGCATCAAGAACGGCAAATTGCGCCGCCGCATCGTCGATCTGGTCGAGCAAATCGCGGGCGAGGACTGACGTTAAGCCGGTCCCATCCGGGCCGGAATACTGCCCACCGCTGCCCGCACCTTGACCTCCTTCACGGCCACTGCAAGAACCACCCGTGAAATGACGCGGCAGTGACGCCGCGCCACGGGAGGAGTGTTACAGGTGGCTCACACCAATTTTCAGTTCACCAGCGAATCGGTTTCCGAAGGTCACCCTGACAAGGTTTGCGACCAGATTTCCGACGCGGTGCTCGACGCCTTTCTCGAAAACGACATCAAGCTCGGCATCGCCGACGACAGCCAGGTGAACACGCGGCTCGGCTGCGAGACGCTGGCAACCACCAACAAGATCGTCATCGCCGGCGAAGGCCGCGGCCAGGCTCCGTTCTTCCACAAGCACGGCGACAAAGTCGTCGTCGACCGTGAGTTGATTGCGCAGATCGCGCGCGACGTGGTCAAGGACATCGGCTACGACCAGGACGGCTTCTCCTACTACGGCGCGGACGTCGAAGTGCTGCTGCACGGCCAGTCGCCCGACATCGCCATGGGCGTGAACGCCAAGAAGAAAAAGGGCGGCGAGGAAGAAGGCGCCGGCGACCAAGGCATGATGTTCGGCTTCGCCTGCACCGAAAGCGAAGTCTACGAAAAGAATTCTTTCATGCCGGCGCCGATCTATTTCGCGCACAAGATCCTGAAGGTGCTCNNGTCGACGGCAAGCCGGTCGGCTGCACCAAGGTGGTGGTTTCGACCCAGCACAATGAGAAGAGCCGCAACGGCAAGAAATACACTCCCGGCATGGTCAAGGAATTGATCGCCGGCGCGGTCGAATCCGCGCTGCCGAAGGGCTGGATGCCGCAACGGCCGTCCGACTTCCTGGTCAACCCGACCGGCAATTTCGTGATCGGCGGACCGGACGGCGACTGCGGCCTCACCGGCCGCAAGATTATCGTCGACACTTACGGCGGTTACGCGCCGCACGGCGGCGGCGCCTTCTCCGGCAAGGACCCGACCAAGGTCGACCGCTCGGCCGCCTACGCCGCGCGCTATCTGGCCAAGAACGTGGTGGCCGCCGGCGTGGCGGAGCGTTGCACCATCCAGGTCGCCTATGCGATCGGCGTCGCCGATCCGATGTCGGTGCTGGTCGACACGCACGGCACCGGCAAGGTCGAAGAGAAGAAGCTCGAGAAACTCCTGCCCGAGCTGTTCCGTCTCACCCCGACCAATATCCGCCGTACCCTCAAGCTCAACCGCCCGATTTACCGGCGCACCGCCGCTTACGGCCATTTTGGCCGCGCGCCCGACAAGGATGGCGGCTTCTCCTGGGAAAAAACCGACCTCGCCGCGGCGATCAAGAGCGCGGTGAAGTGACCGGCATTTCCGCCGCTCTCGCTTCGCACTAAGGTGTCATGGCCGGGCTTGTCCCGGCCATCTCGTTTAGGGACGCACTGTGCCACATGAATCGGGATCACCGGGTCACGCCGCTTCGCGGCGGCCCGGTGATGACAGAGAAGGAACACGCGCCTTTTTCGGCCGCCGCAAAGGGCATCCGCTCAAGGCGCGGCAGGCCGCGCTGTTCAATACACTGCTGCCCCGCCTCGCGCTCGATCCGAGCAAACCGGCGCCGGCCGATCTGCGCGCGCTGTTCCCGAATACGCCCGACGCGATGCGGCTGGAAATCGGTTTCGGCGGCGCCGAACATCTGATTGCGCAGGCAGAAGCGAATCCGCGCTGCGGCTTTATCGGATCGGATGCCTTTATCAACGGCGTCGCCAAGGCGCTCGTTTCGATCGATGAGAACAAGCTCGACAATGTCCGCCTGCATTTTGGCGACGCCAGCGCGCTGATCGATTGGCTGCCGGCGGGCGCGCTCGCGCGCATCGACCTGCTTTATCCCGACCCGTGGCCAAAGCGGCGGCACTGGAAGCGGCGCTTCGTCCAGGATGAAAAGCTCAAGCGGCTGGCACGCATTCTCAAACCCGGCGGCGAACTGCGCTTCGCCACCGACATCGCCGATTACGCCGTCTATGCGCTGGCACGCGTGCTGCGCTCGCCGGATTTCACCTGGACGGCGGAGCGCGCCGATGACTGGCGGAATGCCTTGCCGGATTTTTCCGGAACCCGCTATGAAGCCAAGGCCAAGCGCGAAGGCCGGACGCCGGCGTATTTCATCTTTCGACGCGTGTAGTTACTCGCCCGTGCCTTGACGCACCTGCCAAAAGCGCACCACGCGCAGGGCGGTGGCCGCGGTCAGCCGCTCGAAATTCTCGCGCGCGGCCTCGAGCGTCTGCCCGAGGGCTTGAGGTTGGACCGTGAGTTCATGACGGCGCGCACCGTTCGCCAGCCGAAGCCAGCCGCGCGCGCCAGAATCAGCACCGGATCGGAACGCTCGCCGTTCATCAGCCGGTCGACCACTTCGACCGGCACCGCGCTCACCGTCGCCAGCGCGGCGATGGTCTCTTCGTATTTGCCGCTCTTGGNNGCGCGGCGCGGCCTTGGCGGCGACCTCGCTGGTCACCTTCGCCAGCACGCGCCGGATTTCGGCTTTGGTGTCGGGCTTGGCTTGCGCCAGCAGGCGCTGCTGCACCAGGGCGCTCACCCGCATGAGCAACTGGCGGAACAGGCGCGGCGGAATATCGGTGCGCAGGCCGACTTTCTCGGCCAGCACGCCGTCGCCTTCGGCGCGCTTGACCAAGGTGTTGAACGCATCCTCCGACAGCCGGGCCTTGGGATTGGTCGCAACGCTGCGTGCGACCGCGCCGTCGCCGCGCCGCACCAGCACATCCGACAACGTTTCGCTGATTGCCAAGCGGGAGGACAACGCCAACAGGTGCGCCTGGCTCTTGGTCTCGGCGATATGTTTGAGATCGGGATCGTCGATGTGAGCCTGTTTAAGCACCGGCCCGGCGACCGCGATGTTGTCGTTCTTGGCGAGCGTCGTGACCACGCCGTGCGGCGCGTTCGGCACCGGCGCCAGCCGGCGCGCAAGTTCGGCCAATGCCTTGAGCTCAATCTCCTCGATCAGGCAGCCGATGACGTCGTCGAACAGCGCGACGTGTTCATCATGAAAGGCCGCCGCGCCCTCGAGAAACAGGCTGGTAATGCGGCGCAGCGTTTCGGCCCGCTTTTCCGCCGAGCCGTGCTGGACGACCTCTTCCAGTTCCGGAAGCAGCGAGGCGGGAACGCTCATTGCAAATACCTGCCAAACGGCCTGCGAACATTGTGCGATCTGTGGTTTTACGCATAATTAGGCGTAGAATCTGAAGGAAGGGTTAGCCGCCGAAAGCGGCCTTCACCCTTGCATGAAGCCCGGAAATCGCTATATTTCCGACAGTTAAGACACCCTCATAACCGAACGGGTTTTGAGAGTGGGTCTCCCGGGACCCGCTCTTTTTTGTTACTAAAATGGCTGCTATCGAGGCACGACAGGCGGTCGATACCGCCACCGAGATCGAGACGGAACCACGGCTGATCGTCGAGCCGGGGCTGTCTGCCCGTATCGCGAGCATCGCCGAGCCGGTGATCGAACAGCTCGGCTACCGGCTGGTGCGGGTCAAGGTTTCGAGCGCCGACGGCTGCACCGTCCAAATCATGGCGGAACGTCCGGACGGAACCATGGCAGTGGAGGACTGCGAGACGGTGTCGCGCGCCTTGTCGCCGGTATTCGACGTCAACGACCCGATCAACAAGGCCTACCGGCTGGAGATTTCCTCGCCCGGCATCGACCGGCCGCTGGTGCGCAAATCCGATTTCGACCGCTATGCCGGCCATATGGTCAAGATCGAGACCGAAATCCCGATCGACGGACGCAAGCGTTTTCGCGGCCTGCTGATCGCCACCGAAGGCGACGTTGCGCGCATTCGCCTGGACCACAAGGCGGACACCAAGAAAAAAGACGACAAGAAAAGCGACGATACGGAGGCCGACGACGGAACGGAATTTTTGCTTCCGATCGGAGAGATGAGCGACGCCAGGCTGGTGCTCACCGACGAATTGGTGACGCAGGCTTTGCGGCGCGAGAAGGCCGCCAAGCGCGAAGCGCGCACGGCGAAACGAGAACAACGACTTCGTAGGCATAAGTCCGGCCAAGCCGGGCATGCCGACAGCGCATGATCCCGAAAAGTGGGAACCGGTTTTCGGAAAAGATCATGCGCAAAACTCTAAATGAAGGAGACTGAGCTATGGCAGTCAGCGCCAACCGGCTCGAACTGTTGCAGATCGCCGACGCGGTGGCCCGCGAAAAGGCAATCGACCGCGGCATCGTCATCGCCGCCATGGAAGACGCCATCTCCAAGGCGGCGCGCTCGCGCTACGGCGCGGAAACCGACGTGCATGCCGAGATTGAGCCGAAGACCGGCGATCTCCGGCTTACGCGCCACATGCTGGTGGTGGAAGCGGTGGAGAACCCGTCCAATCAGATCACGCTCGAAGGCGCGCGCAAGCATCATCCGGCGGCCCAGGTGGGCGATACCATCGCCGATCCCCTGCCGCCGCTGGAATACGGCCGCATTGCCGCGCAGTCGGCCAAGCAGGTTATCGTACAGAAGGTACGCGAAGCCGAGCGCGACCGGCAATATGCCGAGTACAAGGATCGCATCGGCGACATCGTCAACGGCATCGTCAAGCGCGTCGAATACGGCAACGTGGTGGTCGATCTCGGCCGCGGCGAGGCGATCGTGCGGCGCGACGAGATGCTGCCGCGCGAGGTGTTCCGCAACGGCGACCGCATCCGCGCCTATATCTACGACGTGCGGCGCGAGCCGCGCGGCCCGCAGATTTTCCTGTCGCGCACGCATCCGCAGTTCACCGCCAAGCTGTTCGCGCAGGAAGTGCCGGAAATCTATGACGGCATCGTCGAAGTGAAGGCGGTCGCCCGTGATCCGGGCTCGCGCGCCAAGATCGCCGTGATCTCGCGCGATTCCAGCGTCGACCCGGTCGGCGCCTGCGTCGGCATGCGCGGCTCCCGCGTGCAGGCGGTGGTGAACGAGTTGCAGGGCGAGAAGATCGACATCATCCCGTGGTCGCCTGATATCGCCACCTTCGTGGTCAACGCGCTGGCGCCGGCGGAAGTCGCCAAGGTCGTGTTGGACGAGGACAAGGAACGCATCGAGGTGGTGGTTCCCGATCAGCAGCTCTCGCTCGCCATCGGCCGGCGCGGCCAGAACGTGCGTCTCGCCTCGCAACTCACCGGCTGGGACATCGACATCCTGACCGAACAGGAAGAGTCCGAGCGCCGTCACGCCGAGTTCGAGAGCCGCACCAAGATTTTCGTCGAGGCGCTCAATCTCGACGAGGTAGTCGGCCAGCTGCTCGCCTCGGAAGGCTTCGGCTCGATCGAGGAACTGGCGCTGGTGGACGAGAAAGAAATCGCCGGCATCGAGGGCTTCGACGACGATACCGCGCGCGAGCTGCAAGAGCGCGCCAAAGAATATCTCGACAAGCTCGAATCCGAACTCGACGCCAAGCGCGTCGAGTTGGGCGTCGAGGACGCGGTCAAGGAAGTGCCTGGCGTCACGACCAAGATGCTGGTCGCCTTGGGCGAGAACGGCGTGAAGACGGTGGAAGATCTCGCCGGCTGCGCCACCGACGATCTGACCGGCTGGACCGAACGCAAGGACGGCGAGAGCAAGCACGAGCCCGGCTACTTCGACGGTCTCAACGTCTCGCGCGAGGAAGCGGAAGCCATGATCATGCAGGCCCGCGTCAAGGCCGGCTGGGTGACGGAAGCCGAACTTGCGCCTCCGCCCGCGCCGGAAGCCGAAGCGGCGCCGGCGGACGCACCGACGGCTGAAGCATAAGGAGCGCAGCACCGGCGATGTTGGCGATTGCGCAAAAAAACGAGCAAGACGATGAGCTCGATCGCGGGGCGACCAGTACCGCTCCGGGGATGGAGCGGCATTGCGCGCTCAGCCGCACGCTGAAGCCGGTGGACGAGATGATCCGCTTCGTGGTCGGTCCCGACGGCGACGCGGTGCCCGACCTCAAGCGCAAGCTGCCCGGCCGCGGCATCTGGATCACCGCCACGCGCGCCGCGCTCGACGAAACGGTCAAGCGCAACGTGTTTGCCCGCGGCTTCAAGCGCAACGTGCGCGTCGCCGCCGATCTGCCGGCGGCGACCGAGCGGCTACTGGAGCGCAGCGCGCTCGATGCGCTGGCAATCGCCGGCAAGGCCGGAGGGGTGATTGGCGGCTTCGCCAAGGTCGAAGCGGCGATTGGCCGCGACGACCTGCTCGCGCTGATCCATGCGGCGGACGCCGCGGCCGACGGAAAGCGCAAGTTGGACGCGGCCTTGCAGCGTAAAATACCCGAAAAATCGCGCGAAATAGCGATTGTCGAGGCATTTCCGGGCGCACAATTGGATTTGGCATTGAGCCGCCCAAATGTGGTACATGCAGCCCTGCTTGCCGGCCCCGTGAGCGAGACTTTTCTCGCTCGCGCCAAGCGCTTTGAGCGCTTCCGGACCGGAGATTCGCCCGAACTGGTTAGCGCGCATGCGCCAACGGATGGCGCACGAGGACAGATTACGGAATGAGCGAAACGAAAGATCCTGGCGAAAAGAAACTCAGTGTCGGCAAGCTGACGCTCAAGCCGCGCACCGAGACGGGCGTGGTGCGCCAGAGCTTCAGTCACGGCCGCAGTAAGCAAGTCGTGGTCGAGAAGGTCAAACGCCGCAGCATCGGCGCAGCGCCCGAAGCCAAGGCCGAGCCGGCGCCGGTCGAGACGGCGCGTAAGCCCGCTGCCGCGGCCAAAGCCGCCCCGGCGCCTGCCGAGCCCAAGCCATCCGGCGTGGTGCTGCGAACGCTGACCGAGGAGGAGCGCGTCGCGCGCGCCCACGCGTTGGCGGACTCGCGCGTGCGCGAAGCCGAAGAGCGCAAGATCGCCGAGGAAGAAGCGCGCCGCCGGCAAAGCCGCGAAGTCGTCGACAAGACCGAGCGCGAAGCCGCCGAAACGCGCAAGCGCGACGAGGACGATCGCCGCAAGCACGAGGAAGAGACCAAGCGCAAGGCCGGCGAAGTCGCCAAGAAGCGTTTGGGCGACGATGAAATCAAGAAGGCCGTTCCGGGCCGCATGACGCTCGAAGTCGAAGACGACGACGGGCCGCCGAAGTCGCGCCGTCCCGGCGGCGCCGCGCGTCCGGCCACGGCACGTCCCGCCGCGCCGCGTGGCGCGCCCGCAAAGGAGCGCGGCCGCCTCACGCTGGTCACCGCGCTGCGCGCCGACGAAGTCCGCGAGCGTTCGGTTGCTTCATTCCGCCGCCGCACGCAGCGGCTCAAGGGCCACGCTTCCGCCGAGCCGAAGGAAAAGCTCGTGCGCGAAGTCATCATTCCGGATGCCATCACCATTTCCGATCTCGCCAACCGCATGTCCGAGCGCGCGGTCGACGTCATCCGCCTGCTGATGAAGCAGGGCCAGATGCTGCAGATCAACGACGTGATCGACGCCGACACCGCGCAGCTGATCGCCGAGGAAATGGGCCACAGCGTGCGCCGCGTGTCGGAAGCCGACGTCGAGGAAGGCCTGTTCGGCGTCGCCGACGATCCGGGACATTCGACGCCGCGCGCGCCGGTAGTTACCGTCATGGGTCACGTCGACCACGGCAAGACCTCGCTGCTCGACTCGATTCGCTCGACCAATGTGACGGCCGGCGAAGCCGGCGGCATCACCCAGCATATCGGCGCCTATCANNAGGTCACCGACATCGTCGTGCTGGTGGTCGCCGCCGACGACGGCGTGATGCCGCAGACGGTGGAAGCCATCCATCACGCCAAGGCGGCGAAAGTGCCGATCATCGTCGCCATCAACAAGATCGACAAACCCGACGCCAAGCCAGAGCGCGTGCGCAATGAATTGTTGCAGCACGAGATCCAGGTCGAAACGCTGGGCGGCGACGTGGTCGACGTGGAAGTCTCCGCCACCAAGAAAACCAATATCGACAAGCTGCTCGAGATGATCGGGCTGCAGGCCGAAATCCTCGACCTCAAGGCCAATCCGGAACGTCCGGCAGAAGGCACCGTGATTGAAGCCAAGCTCGACCGCGGCCGCGGCCCGGTGGCGACCGTGCTGGTGCAGCGCGGCACGCTGCGGGTCGGCGACCTGGTGGTGGCCGGCGCCGAATGGGGCCGCGTGCGCGCGCTGGTATCCGACACCGGCGAACCGATCGACACCGCCGGCCCGTCGACGCCGGTCGAGGTGCTCGGCTTCTCCGGCACCCCCGATGCTGGCGACCGCCTGGCGGTGGTCGAGAACGAGGGCCGCGCCCGCGAAGTCACCGATTACCGCGCCCGCCAGAAACGCGAGAAGACGGCGGCGCGCGCCACCGGCATGCGCGGCTCGCTCGAACAGATGATGGCGCAGGCCAAGACATCCGGCCGCAAGGAATTCCCGCTGGTGATCAAGGCCGACGTGCAGGGCTCGCTGGAAGCGGTCATCGGCTCGCTCGACAAGCTCGGCACCGATGAGGTTGCTGCGCGCGTGCTGCATGCCGGCGTCGGCGGCATTTCCGAGTCCGACGTTACGCTGGCCGAGGCCTCCGGCGTTCCGATCATCGCCTTCAACGTGCGCGCCAACAAGGAAGCGCGCGAGGCAGCCGAACGCGCCGGCATCGAAATCCGCTACTACAACATCATCTACGACCTCGTCGACGACGTGAAGAAGGCGATGTCCGGCCTGCTGCCGCCGACGCTGCGCGAGACCATGCTCGGCAACGCGCAGATCCTGGAAATCTTCAAGGTCTCCAAGGTCGGCAACATCGCGGGCTGCCGCGTCACCGACGGCACCGTGGAGCGCGGCGCCAACGTGCGGCTGATCCGCGACAACGTCGTGATCCACGAGGGCAAGCTCAGTCAACTCAAACGTTTCAAGGACGACGCCAAGGAAGTCTCAGCCGGCATGGAATGCGGCATGGCCTTCGAGAATTACCAGGACATGCGGCAAGGCGACGTGATCGAATGCTACCGGGTGGAGACGATTCAACGCAGCCTGTGAGTCCAATTCTCACGGCTTCGGCATAGAAAATCTCCGCTCTTTCCTCTGTCGAACCTGGGCCTAAAGCCCAGGTCAATATGTGCTCCTTTGTTGGAGAAGGGCACGACTGGCCGGAATATTTNNGGCTCGCAACGCCAGTTGCGCGTCGGCGAACTGGTGCGCCACGCCATGGCCGAGTTGCTGGCGCGCGGCGAGGTGCACGACCCGGTGATCGAGGGCCATCTCATCACCGTGCCGGAGGTGCGCATGACCGCCGATCTGCGGCTGGCGACCATCTACATCATGCCGCTCGCCGGCCGCGACGCGGACGAGGTGCTGGCCGCGTTGGAGCGCAACAAGAAGTTCCTGCGCGGCGAAATCGCCCACCGCATCAATCTGAAATTCGCGCCCGACATCCGGTTCCGGGTCGACGAGCGCTTCGCGGAAGCCGAGCGCATCGACAAGCTGTTGCGCTCGCCGGAAGTAAAGCGGGATTTGACCAAGGACGAGAGCGGCGATGAATAAGTTTGCGGATCTCACGAACCTCGCCGCCCCGGTCGAAGCGGAGATCGAAGCGCCCCTTCCCGCGGCCGTTGCCACGCCTGCGCAAGAGGGCGGCGGACGGCAACGCCACAAACAATTCAAGCGCGACGTGCACGGCTGGCTGGTGCTCGACAAGCCGGTCGGCATGACCTCCACCCATGCGGTCAGCGTGGTGAAGCGGCTGTTCACCGCCAAGCGCGCCGGACACGCCGGCACGCTCGACCCGCTCGCCTCCGGCGCGCTGCCGATCGCGATGGGCGAAGCCACCAAGACGGTCCCGTTCGTCATGGACGGCCGCAAGCTCTACCAATTTACCATCCAATGGGGCGAAGAACGGGACACCGACGACGCGGAAGGCCGCGTCATTGCCACCAGCGATCAGCGCCCGACGCCCGACGCCATCCGCGCTTTGCTGCCGTCCTATATCGGCACCATTCAGCAGGTGCCGCCGCGCTATTCCGCCATCAAGATCGAGGGCGAGCGCGCCTACGACCTCGCCCGCGACGGCGCGGTGGTGGAATTGGCCGCCCGCCCGGTCGAAATCGCCCGGCTGGAGCTGATCGCCACCCCTGACCCCGACCACGCGGTTCTGCACGCCGAATGCGGCAAGGGCACCTATGTCCGCTCGCTCGCCCGCGACTTGGGCCGCGCTTTGGGCTGTTTCGGCTATGTCAGCGCGCTGCGCCGGGTCGCGGTCGGCCCATTTGGCGCAGAAACCATGATTTTACTGGAAGATTTGGAGGCACTGTGCCATAGAGCCGCGGCCGGCGAGGCTAGCCTCGCCGACGCTCTTATGTCCGTTGAGACCGCGCTGGACGACATCCCGGCGCTGGCCATCAGTCGGGCGGATGCGGCGAGGCTGCAAAGAGGCCAAGCCGTTTTGTTGCGCGGACGGGATGCTCCCAATTTCCGCGGTCCAGTCTATGCCACGGTATCGGGCCAACTGGTGGCCCTTGCCGATCTGGATCGCGGCGAAATCGTCCCCAAGCGCGTGTTCAACCTCGCCGGCCTGATTGGCAGCGCCGGCCGCAAGAAAGGATGACCGATGTCGGTTACCGCCGGCCGCAAGGCCGAAGTTATTACTGCGTTCGCCAACAAGCCCGGCGATACCGGATCGCCCGAAGTTCAGGTGGCGATCCTGTCCGAACGTATCAACAATCTCACCGAGCATTTCAAAACCCACGTCAAGGACAACCATTCCCGCCGTGGCTTGCTCAAGATGGTGAGCCAGCGCCGCACGCTGCTCGATTACCTGCGGCACACCAACGAGGCCAGCTACAAGACTTTGATCGAGAAGCTCGGCATCCGCCGATGATTTTGTACCCGCGTGAGGCGCGCATGCGCGCCCTACGCGGTTAGCGCGAAGCGAAGGCGTGTGACGCCTTCGTTTGATTGATCCGGCGGCGATGGCGCTGCCGGCGACAAGCAAGAGCCGATAGTGATCGCCTCTTGCGACAAGGCAAGGTTCGAAACGCCATGGCAGGATCGCCAGACACTGTTCGCAGCCGGCATCGCTCGGTGATGCGCGACAGTTTCTCGCCGTCTTGCTCATGGCGTTCGGGGCTTGGCCAGAAAACCATGAGAGAAAAACGCAATGTTCGATATGCATCGAGTTGAACTCGATTGGGGCGGGCGCAAGCTCGTCCTCGAGACCGGCCGGGTGGCGCGTCAAGCCGACGGCGCCGTCCTCGCCACCTACGGCGAGACCACCGTGCTCGCCACCGCCGTGGCGGCCAAGCAGCCGCGTGAAGGCGTCGACTTCCTGCCGCTGACCGTCGACTACCAGGAAAAGTACTACGCCGCGGGCCGCATTCCCGGCGGCTATTTCAAGCGCGAAGGCCGTCCGACCGAAAAGGAAACGCTGGTTTCCCGCCTGATCGACCGCCCGATCCGTCCGCTGTTCGCCGACGGCTGGCGTTGCGAAACGCAGGTGATCGTCACAACGCTGTCGCACGATCTGGAAAACGATCCCGACATCCTGGCGCTGGCGGCGTCCTCGGCGGCGCTCACGCTGTCGGGCGCGCCCTTCATGGGCCCGATCGGCGCCGCCCGCGTCGGATTCGTCAACAATGAATACGTACTCAACCCGACCATCGACGAGATGGCCGAAAGCCAACTCGACCTGGTCGTCGCCGGCACCACCGACGCCGTGCTGATGGTGGAATCGGAGGCCAAGGAGCTGTCCGAGGACGTCATGCTCGGCGCCGTTATGTTCGGCCACCGGCATTTCCAGCCGGTGATCGACGCCATCATCAAGCTCGCGGAAAAGGCGGCGAAGGAGCCGCGCGAACTCGCGGTGGTCGACAATGCCGCGCTCGAGAAGAAGATCCTCGGCCTCGCCGAGAAGGACCTGCGCGCGGCCTATTCGATCGCCGCCAAGCAGGAGCGGCAGAATGCCGTCGCCGACGTCAAGGCGAAGGTCATGGCGCATTTCTTCCCGGAAGGCGCCGAGCCGGAATACGACAAGCTGCGTGTCGCCGGCGTGTTCAAGGAGCTGGAAGCCAAAATCGTTCGCTGGAACATTCTCGACACCGGCAAGCGCATCGACGGCCGCGACCTCAAAACCGTGCGCAACATCGTGACCGAAGTCGGCCTGTTGCCGCGCACCCACGGATCGGCGCTATTTACCCGCGGCGAAACCCAGGCGCTGGTGGTTGCCACGCTCGGTACCGGCGAGGACGAGCAGTGGATCGATGCCTTGCAGGGCTCTTACAAGGAATCCTTCCTGCTGCACTACAACTTCCCGCCCTACTCGGTCGGCGAGACCGGCCGCATGGGCGGTACCAAGCGGCGCGAAATCGGCCACGGCAAGCTGGCCTGGCGCGCGCTGCATCCTCTGCTGCCGAAGGCGGACGAGTTCCCCTACACCATCCGTCTGGTCTCCGAGATCACCGAGTCGAACGGCTCGTCCTCGATGGCCTCGGTGTGCGGCGGATCACTGGCGTTGATGGATGCCGGCGTGCCGATCAAGCGGCCGGCGGCGGGCATCGCCATGGGCCTCATTCTCGAGGACAAGCGCTACGCCGTGCTGTCCGACATTCTCGGCGACGAGGATCATCTCGGCGACATGGACTTCANNGTGGCCGGCACCGATCAGGGCGTCACATCGCTGCAGATGGACATCAAGATCGCCGGCATCACCGAGGAGATCATGAAAACCGCGCTTGGCCAAGCCAAGGACGGACGCATGCACATCCTCGGCGAAATGAGCAAGGCGCTCACCAGCGCGCGTGCGGAGCTCGGCGAGTACGCCCCGCGCATCGAGACGTTCAAGATCCCGACCGACAAAATCAGGGAAGTGATCGGCACCGGCGGCAAGGTGATCCGCGAGATCGTCGAGAGGACCGGCGCCAAGATCAACATCGAGGACGACGGTTCGGTGAAGGTGGCCTCCGCCGACGGCGAGTCGATCAAGGCGGCGATCAAGTGGATCAAGTCGATCGCCTCCGATCCGGAGCCCGGCACGATCTACGACGGCACCGTGGTCAAGGTCATGGACTTCGGCGCCTTCGTGAACTTCTTCGGCGCCAAGGATGGCCTGGTGCACATCAGCCAGCTGGCGCAGAACCGGGTGAACAAGGTCACCGACGTGGTCAAGGAAGGCGACAAGGTGAAGGTCAAGCTGCTGGGCATGGACGAGCGCGGCAAGGTGCGCCTGTCGATGAAGGCGGTCGACCAGGCGACCGGCGAAGACCTCGAAGCCAAAGCCAATCCGCCGCAGCAGGCGGCGGCCGGCGCGGCGGAGTAATTTCACCGTCGTCACCAGGATGACGGACACATACAAAGGGCGGCCGTCATGGCCGCCCTGCTGTGTCAGTAG
>PMAF01000252.1 GCA_003152455.1 Hyphomicrobiales bacterium | reverse complement strand
CACAGCATCAATAGCCGACATCGCGCACGGGACTACCCAGCGATCAGTTTTTCCCTACGGTTCGACTTTCGGCAATCCAGATGATGTTAAGGCAGACCTGCGTCAAGCCGGAAATACCAAGTTCGCGCGCGGCAACTTTTGATAAATCAATTATTCTTCCCTTGATGAACGGGCCACGATCGGTGATCCGAACCACCGTCGAGTGTTGATTAAATTGATTGTTGACGCGGACCAGACTTCCGAATGGTAGCGTCCGATGCGCAGCGGTAAAATCTTCGGCATGAGTATCTTCTCCGCTCGCCGTCTCTTCGGTTAGGGTTGAATATACCGATGCAAAACCACACTCGTCCTCTTTTCTATCGCCTGCGCTCATCGGTTCCAATGAAGCAACCTGCAGCAACGCGATCACAAGCAGTGACTTCATGGTCATTAAGTCAAAGCGCATGCATCGTGTGTTCCCTCAGTCAGAGCATGTGACCGCCGTGATAGTATGTTGATCACCTGGGATCAGTGCGCTTGGTGGCAATTGCGTTATCTCGTCAGCAATATTGACGGCCTTTGAGAAATTCAGGGTCTTGCATATTCCTTCGGCGAAGCCCTTGCAGCCGTCTCCCAATGCAGTGATGTTGCACACATAGGGAGGGACGATAGGTTGCAGGAAAGGCCCCGCCGCCTTTGGCTGATCTTGGTGGGACAGACGAATTTCTATTCGGCGCATAGTCGCAGCCGTATCCCGTGAACTATTCTGGATGTTTCTGAGCATCCCGAGGAGGTCTTTTGGGTCAATTTGTGAATTGCTTTGAGCGCCGACAATCGCGGTCGAAAAGATAAGAATTATTCCGGCGAATAAGTATCTTTTCACGACAGCCGTCCTTATTTTTACATTCTGTGAATAAGTAGGGCTGCACGCTTTGACGCAGATCAATCGTCAAACCGACCTTGCACGTGACTTGAACCGGGGCAAGTGTGGCTATCGCGCGCGCCACATAAAAGCAAAATAAAACAGGCCGCCAACTGAGGCGGCTTAATTTGCCTTAAATACGCCGGCCGAGCAGCCTATGTCGTGCTGGGGATCAATTTATTGGTCTTCCGTATCGGGACCGACGCCGCGCTTAGGCCCAGAACTGGACGAAATGGGAGTCGCCGTCCGAATCGTTTCGTACTCAGTAACAGCAACCACGCCGGGGGCCGGTTCCTCGATCACGTCGATGATCGTGTCCTCGACCGGCACCTCTACCAATTGTCTTGGCGTTTTTCTTGGTACCTTCCTTGCCGCGATCTTCGATGGCCGCTGTTTCTTGGTCATAGGTTTCGCGGCACCCCTGACCTTCGACTTTGTCTGTTTCGGCTTCGTGTGCCTTGCGGCCTTCTTACGCGCAGGCTTGGCGCTGGCTTTGCCGCGTTTAGAGCTTTTCTTTCGCGTCGCAACGCGCTTCTTTGTTTTGGCCATGGCTGTCTCCTGTGAATTATGCCGCCCGGCAAGTCAAGTCTTGGATTTCGATCACGCCCACTTTTACATACTGCCCGCAGTCACCGGGGACGAAATGATTTAGATCAATCTCTGCTGAGGTAGCTATCGGTCTTTTTGGACGGTGGTTTCATTTTCACAATATGAGGCAGAATCTCAACGGGGGCTACCGCAATAGTAGAACGTCAAATGACGTATCGCCAAAAAGGGCTACTCCAGACTTTAAAGCGTCCCTGATGTAAGTGGGGTATAAGCCCGACGAAAACGTTTGGTGTTCAATTTTGGACAGACGCGCGTTCGGAAGCGCGCATAGTCTAAAATTAAGAGCCATCTCTAACTAACGCATGGGGCGTAATTCGTTTCGGCTGCAATCCCAGCGGCCGGGCGCCAATGCCTTGTGAACAGATTGGGGGCGACGGGATACGAGAGTAAAGAGCGCAAACATGTTCCGAAAGCAATTCATCGACGTCCGAGACGCTTGTGCACTCGCGCAGGGGATTGTCGATACCGTCCGCGAGCCTGTTCTTGTGCTCGACCAAGACCTACGCGTGATTGCGGCGAGCCGCTTCTTTTATTCGTCATTCAAGGTCAAGCCCGAGGACACCCAAGGGAGACTTCTTTACACATTAGGCGATGGACAATGGGACATCCCAAAGCTTCGAGTGCTACTGGAAAAGATCATACCCGAGCATGGCGTGATGGAGGACTACGAAGTCGAACACGAGTTCCCCGGCCTCGGACATCGCACGATGTGCCTGAACGCTCGCCAGGTGTTTTACGAGGTTGGCGAGCACACGAATATTCTGCTTAGCATGCAGGACGTCACCGAGCGGAGCGTTTTGGAGCGTGACAAGGACGAACTGCTGCGACAGAAATCCGCGTCCTCCATGATGAGCCGGCATTTTCCGAAATGTTCGTCTCATATCTCTTGGGCCGCACAATCCGAGTTGAAGAGGACTTAGTCGATCAACTGTTTAATTCGAGCGAGAAGCGCTTGGCACGTGCCCTTCTATTGCTGGCGAATTTTGGCAAGGAGGGCCGGCCCGAGACGATCATTCCGAAGGTCAGCCAAGAGACGCTCGCTAAGATGATTGGTACGACGCGCTCCCGCGTGAATTGTTTCATGAACAAGTTTCGAAAGTTAGGCCTTATCGATTACAACGGCCACATCGAAATCCACTCCTCATTGCTGAATGTCGTTTTGCATGAATCCCCGCACATCAACAGATGAGCGCAACGAAAGTATTTGAATGTGCGATGCCCGCTTCGGGTCATTCGCGACCGAGCCATCTCGCGCCAAAAATACAACGATGTCCGCAATTATCTGAAAGCGACCAAATTTTGTGGCGCAGCGAATTGACGCGATGTGCCAATAGGCGGCATTGCAGACTTAGTTAGAATGGGTCTTCAGGAAGTCGTG
>PMAF01000032.1 GCA_003152455.1 Hyphomicrobiales bacterium | reverse complement strand
TGTCGATATGCTTGACCTTCAGCCGGACCACTTCGCCCGCGCGCAAGCCGCAGCCATAGCCGAGACTATCCCTTGCGAGCCGACCAACGATGGTCGGCTGTTAGGGTGATCCGCCGTAGCCTTGCGCCTACCGTAGATTTCTCTACGTAGCTCTTTGCATCGGGCAGTCTGCCGGCATCTGGTGCCGCCACCGGCCAGCGCTAAAGAAGCATGGGGGCCCCGGTGGTATGCGGCGCATAGGGGGCGAATTGCTTGAGCTAGTGGCCGCTGTAAATGCGGAGCATCGCTAGGCAGGAACGGCCTCGCGCGTGCCCAATCTGTGAACGTGCTGCGGAAGCCGTGCACGGTCAGCGCGAGTTATTAACAGCCGTTGCTCGATTGCAACGGCGTTCATCATTTCCACAACGAGGGCCGCCGCCCGTCTTGACCAGACGGCGGCAAATCAGGGAGGCTTAACGGATCGTTAAGCGTAGCTTCGACTGTGGCCGGATACCCCGGCGGATACCCCGGAAGTGCGGCCAGATCAATAAGTACCTGATTTAGTTGGCTGAACATGCGCAATTCAACGACCCTCATAGAGATTCGCCGAGCCAAGGCCTCCGATGCGGTGGACGTCGCTACCACCCACGACCAGGCATGGCGGACGGCCTATCAGGGCATCATCCCGGGCGGCGAACTCGACAAGTTGATCAATCGCCGCGGACCGGACTGGTGGGACTCGGCCATCCGTAAGGGCAGCCGCATCACCATACTGCAATTCGGCGAGCAGATCGCCGGCTACGCCAATTACGGGCGCAACCGGGCGCGCAGCCTGTTCTATGACGGCGAAGTCTATGAGCTTTATCTGCGTCCGGAGTTCCAGGGCCTGGGTTTCGGCCGCCGCCTGTTCTCGGCCGCGCGCAAGGACCTTACGCAGAGCGGCTTGAAGAGCCTGGTGGTCTGGGCGCTGTCCGATAACGAACCGGCGGTGGAATTCTATCGCGCGCTCGGCGGCCGCGCCGTCGCCCGCTCATCCGAGAAATTCGGCGCCAAGACGCTGGATAAGGTCGCCTACGCCTGGCAGTGAGGCGTTCCTCTACAATCTAAATCTTGCTTTAAATCTTCGGCGCCGGCAGGCCGTTCTGCATACACGCGGCGATCAGCGTGTTGAGCAGAAGGCAGGCGATGGTCATCGGTCCCACGCCGCCGGGAACCGGCGTGATCGCGCCGGCAATTCCCCTCGCCTCGGCATGAGCCACGTCGCCGACGATGCGCGGTCTGCCGTGCTCGCCCGCAATGCGATTGATGCCGACGTCGATCACGGTCGCGCCCGGCTTGATCCAAGCGCCGAGAACCATTTCGGGGCGGCCCAGGGCGGCGACCAGCAGGTCGGCGCGGGCGCATACCGCGGGCAAATCGAGCGTCTTGGAATGGGCGATCGTCACCGTCGCATTCTCCGCCAGCAGCAATTGCGCCACCGGCTTGCCGACGATGTTGGAGCGGCCGATCACCACCGCTTCCAGCCCGGCGAGCGAGGCGTGCACGGTCTTGGCGAGCCGCACGCAGCCGAGCGGCGTGCAGGGCACCAGGCCGGGCAATCCGCTGGCGAGCCGGCCGGCATTGAGCGGATGGAATCCATCCACGTCCTTGTCCGGATCGATGGCGGCGATGATTTTATCCGCATTGATCTGGGGCGGCAGCGGCAATTGAATCAGAATGCCATTGACCTGCGCGTCGGCATTGAGACGCGCGATCAGATCGAGCAGTTCGGCCTCGCTCACGTCCTCCGGCATATGCTGATCGAACGACCGCAAGCCGGCCTCGGTCACCGCCTTGGACTTGTTGCGGACATAGACTCTGCTGGCGGGATTATTACCGACTAGCACCACCGCCAGCCCCGGCACGATGCCGCGGTCGCGGCGCAGGCGATGCACCGCGTCGGTTACCTTGCCGCGCAGGTCGGCCGAAATCGTCTTGCCGTCGATGATGCGTGCGGACATGGCAGAGTGTTAGCCTTTCGCCGCGATCTTCTCCAGAGCCGCGATCAGTGTTGGGCCGTCGCCCGCGATCGTTAGCCGCTTGATGCGGGCTGTGGCGCCCGCGGCCAGCGTGACGTCGCGCGGTGGGACGCCGGCCGCCTTGGCGATGAGCCGCACCAGCGCCGCGTTTGCCTCGCCTTCGCTCGGCGCGGCCCGCACCCGCGCCTTGAGGATGCTGCGGCCGTCGGCCAACTGCTCGATACCGCCGATGGTGTCGCGGCCGCCTTTTGGCGTCAGCCGAACGCTCAGCGCGACACCTCCGGCTATCGCCGACCATGGCCACGCGACCGTCACTTTAGATTTTCTTGCGCATGATTTCGTCCGAAGACCGGTGTCCACTTTTCGGGATCATGCGCTAGAAAACGTTTGGGTAGATGTACCGGATGATCACGTTTTCCAGGAACAGGATCAGCAGGATCAGGATCACCGGCGAAACGTCGATACCGCCTAGATTGGGCAGCATCGAGCGGATCGGCCGCAGCAGCGGCTCGGTGAGCCGGTACAGCATGTCGGCAATCATCGCCACCACCTGGTTGCGGGTGTTGACCACGTTGAAGGCGATCAGCCACGACAGAACCGCAGCTGCGATCAGCAACCAGATATAGATTTGCAGCACCAGCAGAACGATATCGAGGACCGCGCGCATGAATATCCGCCTGTTCGAGGTGGGCGGAAATTAGCGGGTCGCATGCGCTTGAACAAGCCACTGGCGTCAAAACCGCCCATGACAACCGGTGCCGCGCTTAACATTCTGCTTGCGCATGATCTTATCCGAAAACCGGTGCTCCCTTTTCGGGATCATGCGCTATCCTTGACAGCCCCGAACCCTGGCCCTAAATGGCGCCCACTCGCCAAAAACCGCGCAAAGACGAACGTTGCGCCGCGAAGGCGGGGCCGTAGCTCAGTTGGGAGAGCGCCTCGTTCGCAATGAGGAGGTCAGGGGTTCAAATCCCCTCGGCTCCACCACCTAACCCCTTTAAGGGCAATCATTTTCGTTAGCCATAGTTATCAACAGGCACTATGGATTTCCGCCGGGTGACCATATGGTGACCACACGGGTCCAATCCAAAAAACTGAAATCGGCGAGCTGAGGGCCAAATGTATTTTTCTGTCCAGAAAAATTCATTGTGCCCGCTAGGCATTGCCACGCCGCAACTTCACTGACGCGTCGACAATCCTAGCCAGTTCGAAATGAATTGTTTCGACTGCAAACGCGCCGATTTATTTCGTTTTTGATGGCCCGTCAGTGCGCTTTCTCCGGCACCATCGAGAGATAATTTTACGAGCAATCCAGTGAAGCAGCACCTAGGACATGACAGCGAAGAAATTGTTTCGCGCGGACAAACGTCAATTCCAGCCAGGTGATGCTACTGCACTTACTGTTGTGCCGGAGGGTGTTGAAATTTTATTATAATGGCAGCTGAACGTTAGTTTAAGGCTGCTGAAGAACAGTCAGGACGCCCGGTAAGCTAGTGATCTTAACTCGCGAACTTCCTCCAGATCATCATTCTGTTCGATACTGGAGGAAGTTTTGCCACCATCGGTGGATACTGGGGGATAGGTCCCCCTAATTTGACCTATAGTCGCTTGATCCGCGGCAATCCTAAATCCCTTCTGGCGGCAGACTTAATTTCCGGCAAGCACTTTTCTACCGCGGCTTGGAACGCTTCAAGGTGGTCGTAATAGGTTTCGTAGTGGGCCTTCGTTTCAGCGTTTAATGACTCAAGAATTTGTAGCGATTCAGACGAATATAAAAATTCCCCCACATCTATCTGCTTGCGAATCTCATCCCATGCCACCCTGTGCTTTGCACCCCATTCTTTATGGTAATCGGTTTCGGTATCTTGGCCTCGCTGTTCGGCTTGAATGCTGATTTCTAAGTCCCGTTTCATGTTGTGGAGCGCCTGAATTACGTCTGTATAGGAGCGCATTTTGGCCTCCCACCACTTCTCTCGATAAAATCGACGAAGTGATAGCCAAACGGTTACCCACGCCGTGGTGACGGCAATTAAAAGCGAAACGCCGATTTGAAATAGCGCACTTGTCACTTGGACGTTCGCTCCACCAATTCCTCTAGCGACCATAGCCGACGCGAACGGGTGGCGCTGCCTTCGCCTGACGATGAAACCGTTTGCCAACGCCCTATACGCAGGGAACCACACACGACTATAATGCGACATAAGTCAGCAGGTGGGCCCGTGGATGAACCTCTAATTCATCCCCGAACAATGCTCCAATCAGTATGAATACAACAAAGCGGACGTTGGTGTCATGCGTAAGAAATTTGCCGCTTATCTCCTTGTGTTACTAGGAGTGTGCTTATCGGGATACGCAGCCGCGCAAGATGCCAGCGGCATTATGAATATGTTCGGCGGAATGCTCCGCGCTGCAATCATCGATCACGCTAGAACAGAGTGGTCCAAAGTCACACCGAACGAGACCTCGTGCATTGAGCAGGGATTGCAGCAGCAAGGGTATTCAATAGATATTTTAGTTCAGCAAGGAATTGCGCCGCAAGATCCTAAAGTTTCCGGTATTCGCTCCAGTTGCAGGGTCTCGACCACTTCTTTGCCCAGCCCCAGAGAAAGCGAAAGGAACATCGAGGACATTTCCGCGAAGCCTACCTTCGACTGCACCAAAGCAAGAACGGCCACTGCTCGTATCGTTTGCCTCGACCAAGCGGGTGCGAAAGCGGACTGGGACCTTATCTCTGCGTATTGGGCACGGTATTTCTCTCTCGCTGAAAATGATCGAGGCGGATTCGACCAAGCTCAACAAAGCTGGCTCGAATCACTGCCTCAGGCATGTAGCATAACGGGTCAGCAAAGCACGTTTTTCCCGGCTCAGCGGCAGTGCGTTTTGACTGCTTACAGGAATCGTGAGGCAGGATATCGGTCTCAACTCAAGGGAGATGCGCTCGCGGAGTCCAAACTTAGCCCAGAACAGCACGCGGAAATTCAGCAAGCACTCATTACGCTTGGATTTCTTCACGACGTAGCTGACGGAGAATTTGGCTCGCACACTCGGGCGGCAATCGAACAATTTCAAGCACAATCCGGAGTATCGGAGGGTGAGTTTCTTAATGCACAGCAACGTCAAAAATTACTTCAGGCAAAACCGCCGACTGAATCAGCAGCTACCGGCTCGAACCAGGCCCCCTGCCGGGTCATGGACCCGACGGGCACTTCTTTGAATGTTCGGACTTCACCAAACGGCAATATCGTTGAGACCCTGGAGAATGGCGTCCAGGTTCGCCTCGTGCGAACCGACCAGGGCCCTGGCGGGCGTCTTTGGTCCCTAATTGAACGAGTCAGCGACAACCAGACGATTGGATGGATTTACCGCGAATATATCGACTGCGCGTCCACCATTGTGGGGCCGGAGCCGCCACAACAACCGCAACAGCCAAAGGATACCTTACAGCTAAAAGAAGCACGTGCATTCCTGGAGGATGCGAAGAAATTCATTGCGGTTCAGAAGGCAGTTCCCTCAATTTCTACAATCGCGAATGAAGCGGCGAACCTTCAAATTGCTCTGGACAAGTTCGACGAGCCTTCAGCGGTTAAATCGATGCAGAAGCTAGGTGATTTGCTAAAGCCAATCGCTGGTTTTGAAGATTTTGAGCAGCAACAGCAAGCTGCGCGGAAGAGGGAAGCAGCCCGGCAACTTGCTGAGGCTAGAAACGAGGGAACTAAGAACATATTTTTTGTTGATAGCTATATGAAGGATCATCTGGGCGACCCAAAGACAACATCACTGTTAAATCTTCGAGAGCAGATCAATGATTCCCTGAAGAAGAACATGATCGAACAAATCAGCAAGGCAACTGACTCCCTTCGGTCTTATATCAATGAAAATGGGTTAGCAGACGCATATGAAGCGAGCAGTAAGGAGTTTTCGAATCCAACGGTTCCTTCGACCGGAAATTCAAAGACACTCGAAGAAGAGCTTGGTATCGGCGATAAAAGCAAAGTTGTTGTCAATGGACCACAAGATGATGTTGTTCTACTTTACAATATCTCACGAACGGCACCAAGCATCTGGAAAAATGTTCGGGGCGACATTGTCTTTCAAAATGGTGCCGCCTCGCTATGTTTTGCTCAATCAAATCCAGGAATCACTGTGGTTCGATACATTGAACACATACTAGGTGACCAAGGGGCAAAATCTCTGACCTATGCGCCAGCGCCATGCGATCTTTCCAGTGCTGCCTCGTCAATCGATATCATCGCATTTAAACGCGGCGAATTGTTGAAGGATCGTAAGGATTACATTCTGACGTTAGTAAAGATGATTGAAGGGGATACGTTTCGCGAATATCAAATTATAAGTGATTACGCATCGGTGTTCCAAAAGCGGCAAACCTTCTCCCTGGAGATCGAACGGGACATCGAGAACAATAAGCGTAAAGGGTTTGGTGCGATTGCGGTGACCGAGTCGCCAGTTGCATGTGTGATTACGCCGGAACCTGTCGAACAGAGTGATGGAATCAAGGAGCTACTGAAGCGGAATCGCGACGTTATTGCTCCAAAGCTCACATCTGATTGGCAGTTCGTCGACACGAATAGCGATCTCGCATATCTCGGTCTGCAAAGGCGGCAATGTGGATATGTAGCTGGCGAGGCGAGTGCTTTACGCTCAATAATGCTGGCACTTCGCCGGGACAAAATAAATTATACCTTTTCAGCCGTTTGGTGGGATGACAAGGACGTGGATCAAGCGGCCTTTGACATGCGTGATGCCAGAGAGCAAGAAATCCGAAAGCAAGCAGAGAAAGACCGTGTGCTAAAAGGCCAAAAGGCACTCGAAGAGGAACGTGAAAAGAACAAGCAAAGCCAGAAAACTGAAATCGAGCGACGGCTACGAGAAAAGAACGGCGTTAGAGCCCGTGGATTGATGAATTACATTCACGATTTCGTCAGGCAATTGGCTGAGAAGCGTTCGAGCGACAACCGTCTGTTCCCAAGTTATTCGAATTGGCTGAATATGCGCTTTGCCAACCAATGGGAAACCTACAACGTGAGTTCCGACGTGGCAGATTTCGGCACAGTCCAATGGAATAGCCGCCCTCTCGATGCAATTATAGTGAAATCGACCATCCAACAAAAGAACCGAATCCTGGGAAAATACGAGGATCACTGTTTCATGTTTGGCCTAGTTGATGATGTCGAGTTCGGGATGGAGCGGGATCCATTTGTCATGGATTGTGAGAACGGCAGCAGCGTAAGTAAGTGGAAAGCGGGAGAAAGATTTCAGAGTCAATGGAACGCCAATTAGTGCTCAAGGCAGCCAAGCGGGCAACGCCTGTCGCGCTGCTTGCCCGCGCCGACGAGGTGATCGAATAGAGACACAGTTTGCTGCGGTGCCTTGGTCGCGAATGATGCGGTAGACGGCATGGTGGATTCCTTCAGTATGACGAGAATCGGTGAGCAGTCTTCGGAACGTTAGTTAAACGCCGGCGCTTGCGCCAGCGACTTGCGCCCCCCCACCCCCCGGCACCGGCATTTCATACGCATACGCGCTCACGTCGAGAATCCGAAAGTGATCGCAGCCGCGACCGAGACACCACGCGGCGAGCTTCCGCACGCAGTTCGCGCGCATGTTGATGGGTAATCCGAACGTCATGTTCTGCCGCTTGGCTGGCGGTTCGGAGCAAACTGCTGTCTGTAATGTCAGCTC
>PMAF01000193.1:30501-66320 GCA_003152455.1 Hyphomicrobiales bacterium | reverse complement strand
CCACCACGCCGGCGGCCCAGATAATGGTGCCGGCGTCGATCCGGCCACGGTCGGTATCGACCCCGCGCACGTCGCACCCGATCACGCGCGCATCGGTTTTGACGTCGACCCCGGCATGCGAGAGCGCCATGCGCACGTAGTTGGACTGTGCGGGCGGGAATGTCGGCAACAGGCGCGGGCCCGCTTCGACCAGCATGATGCGTGCCGAGCGCGGATCGATGTGACGGAAATCGGCGGCCAAAGTCTGCTGCGCGATCTCTGCGATCGCGCCGGCCATTTCAACGCCGGTGGCGCCGCCGCCGACGATGACAAAGGTGAGCAGACGGCGCTGCTCCGCGGCGTCGGTGATCAACTCAGCCTGCTCGAAGGCGATTAGAATGCTGCGCCGGATGCGGGTCGCGTCCTCGATGCGCTTGAGGCCCGGCGCATAAGCCGACCATTCGTCATGGCCGAAATAGGCGTGCATGGCGCCGGTCGCGATCACCAGATAATCGTAGGCCACGTCGCCGAAATTGGTGTGCAGCAGCTTTTTCTGCATATCCACGCCGCTGACGTCCTCCATCAGTACCGTCGCGTTGCGCTGTTCGCGCAGGATATGCCGGATCGGCCACGCCACGTCGGCGGGCGAAAGCGCCGCCGTCGCCACTTGATAGAGCAGCGGCTGGAAGCAGTGATGGTTTTGACGGTCGATCAAGATGACGTTGGCTGGCGCACGCCGCAGCGCCTTGGCCGCCTGCAGCCCGCCAAAGCCAGCGCCTATGATCACCACCCTGGGAACGCGTTCCGGCACGGCTGTCCCTCGATTGTGCATGCTCAGTGTCGGCCTATGGGAGCCCAGTTGCCAAGTGTGTGGTGAAGCTTTAGCAATCCGCGCAGCAATTTTCTTGCGAGGTAATGCGTATGGCGACCCACAATCTGCTCCTGCTCCCCGGCGACGGCATCGGCCCTGAAGTGATGGCGCAAGTGAAGCGCGTCATCGACTTCTTCAACAAAAAGGGCCCGGATAAGTTCACGACCGAAGAAGCTCTGGTCGGCGGCAGCTGTTACGACGCGCACGGGGTCGCCGTCACCGACGAAACAGTGGGAAAGGCGAAAGCCGCCGATGCCGTCATCTTCGGCGCGGTAGGCGGTCCGAAATGGGACAAGGTGCCCTACGACGCGCGGCCGGAAGCCGGCCTGCTGCGGCTGCGCAAGGACCTCGCGCTCTACGCAAACTTGCGTCCCGCGGTGACGTATCCGGCGCTCGCCGATGCCTCCTCGCTCAAGCGCGAGCTGGTCGAAGGCCTCGACATCATGATCCTGCGCGAGCTGACCGGCGGCGTGTATTTCGGCGAGCCGAAGACCATCACCGACCTCGGCAACGGCCAGAAGCGCGCCATCGATACACAGGTCTACGACACCTACGAGATCGAGCGCATCGGGCGCGTGGCCTTCGAGCTGGCGCGCAAGCGGCGCAACAAGGTCACCTCGATGGAAAAGCGCAACGTCATGAAGTCGGGCGTGCTCTGGAACGAAGTGATGACGGCGCTGCACGCGCGCGAATTCAAGGACGTGCAGCTCGAGCACATGCTGGCGGATGCCGGCGGCATGCAGTTGGTACGCAATCCGAAACAGTTCGACGTCATCGTCACCGACAACCTGTTCGGTGACCTGCTCTCCGACGTCGCGTCAATGTTGACGGGCTCGTTGGGCATGCTGGCGTCGGCCTCGCTCGGCGAAGTCGATCCCAAGACCAAAAGGCGCAAGGCGCTGTATGAGCCGGTGCACGGCTCNNGCATCGCCAACCCGATCGCGATGATCGCGTCGTTCGGTATGGCGCTGCGCTATTCGTTCGACCTCGGCAAACAGGCCGACATGATCGACCAGGCGATCGCCGCCACGCTCGCCAAGGGCTTACGCACCGCCGACATCAAGTCGGAGGGCTGCAAGGTCATCTCGACGGCGGAGATGGGCGATGCGATTATCGCCGAGCTGGCAACACTTGCCGCGTAGGCGAGCACTCGAAAGCAAATTAAAGAACGCGGCCTATCGGCCGCGTTCTTTATTAGCGCTCGTTGGCCGCCTAGAACTGCAGCCAGGGATTGTTCTTGCTCGGCAGCGTGAACGGGCCGGGCAGCGCCGTCTGGTTGCTGCCGAAGGCGGTATTGTTGAGTACGCCATCCGCGCGGTGGCTGGGCAGCTGGGCATAATCATTGCCGGTGTTCTCGCCCGGGAATGTTTCGGTGCCGGGATCGAGATACGACCGCTTCTGAATGATGACGCGGGTGCGGGTGCGGCCGTCTTCGCCGCGGCTCACGAACACCGTCTGACCGGAGCCGGTGACCACCTGCTTTTTCTTAGGTGCCGCATCGGCCGGCGCGGCCAGCAAGGCCATGGCCGCGGTAACGGCAAACGCAGTGGCGACAAGTTTCAAACGCATGGGGTCCTCGCGGCTGTCTCGCTATATTGCAAATGCATACTAGCGGGCTTCCGTTCGCCGCAACAGGGCGATTCACACGCAATTGTGAGGCCGAATCCTTAAGAAAACGGCCCCGCCGGTTTGGCGAGGCCGAATTCTAGCGGTAGCGGCGTATCGGTACGCTTCAGGTGCCGTAGTTTTTCGCCAGGTATTCCTTGATCGACTTGGCGTCGGCGTCGTCGATCGGGGCGCCCAGCGCCTTGATCATCTTGTTGACCGTGGCATCCCACCCCGCCGCGTTGAGGAACGGCGAGTTCATCGGGATATAGGCGAGGCTGTGACAGGCTTGGCAATTGGCTTCCACCTTATCGACGCCAGGCGCCTTCTTCAGGGCAATTTGTTGCTCGGCCGCCGCGGGAAGCGCGATCAGTGCGGCGACGAAAGCGAGTGCGAATGTCCGCATGGTCTCCTCCCTCAGGCTGTCAGCGTGATGCTTTGCATGACGTTGTTGTGATAACCGGCCGGATTGAATATCAACTCGGTGGTCTGGCTTTGGCCGATCTTGTTGGTGGCGTTGACTGTCACCGTGTTCTTGCCGTGCGCGGTCTTGAACGCGAAGCTCCATGGCCGGAGNNGGCGCGTATTCCTGCGAGGTGAAACGCGCCACTACCGGGAATTTTCCAATCGGAATGCGATAGGCGGGGTTCATCCAGAACCCGCCTTGCGGCTTGGTCAGCGCATTGATGGAGATGACATGCTTCATCCAGTAGGTGCCGGTCCAGCCGGGCACGATGATGCGGGCCGGGAAGCCGTTGAAATGCGGTAGCGGCGCCCCGTTCATTTCGTAGGCGATGATCGTCGACTCATCGACGGCTTTCCAGACCGGAATGCTCTTGATGAAGTCCGGCGTTTTGTCGATCGCCGGGCCGTCGGCGCCATTGAAGGCGATCTCGATCGCCTCCTTCTTCAGGCCGACTTTGTCGAGCACGTCCTTGAGCCGGGCGCCTTTCCAGCGCGCGCAACCCATGGCGCCATAGCCCCATTCCACGCCCTGCACGTGCGGCTTCGACAGGCCGCGCCGGTTGCCCGAGCACTGATTGACCGCGACCACTTCGACCGCCGGCATTTTTTTGAGGTCGTCGAGCGTGNNTCCGAAAGGTGATAGCGCACGTAGAACTCGTTGTTCGGCGTGATCGGCGTGCGCAGATATTCGATCGGCGCTTCGTAGTTCGGCGGGCGGTCGGAAAGCTGGATCAGCGGCTTTTTGCCGGGCAGCGTCCCCATGGTGACGTAGCTGCCGATGCCCTGCGGCACGCCGGGCGTCAGTTCCACGCCGGCGGCTTCGGCTTGCGAGAATTTCGGCAGGCTCAGTCCGGATACGGCCAGCGCTGCCCCCGCGCCCGCCGCTCCAAGCAAGTGGCGTCGTGTGATCATCGCGTCCTCCCTCGAGGTTCTTTTCAGCCGAAGCGATCATCATCGCCCGGCTTTAGATATTCTTATTTGAATATGATCGGATGAATCCATCGGCCGGTCAAATGAAAATGACGGCGGATGCACGAGAAATCGATCCCGCGCTGCAACGCAGAAAAAATTACAAAGGGAGCGTTCAGCGCCCGATGCGCCGCGGCTCCGGGCGGTTCGCCAGCGCCTTCCACAGCAGCTTGTACTTGGGGGTCGACGCCAGAATCGGGTCGTGCTGGCCGCAGAAACTGCGATTGAGCTCGGCTTGAGCGAACAGGGCGCCGACTTTCGGCTCGCTGCCGGCGGAAAGCAGCGTCAGCCGTTCGAGCGCGCAAGCGAGCGTCGATCGCTCGATGAAATCGGCGCCGCCCTGGCAGAACCAGCCGGATAATTGCAACCGCGGATCGTCATAGTCGCGCACGAAGCCGAGGCAGTGGCGGGCCTCGCCTTTCGAGGTTTCGAAAGCGACGATCGCGAGTGGCCCGAATTTGCTCGCCAGCGGCTCCTCCGCGCGCCGCAGCGCGACCGGCCCGAGCGGATCCGCCGCTGCGGTGATGGTGGCTTTCGGACCGGCGAAGCGGCTGATCTCGCCGCCGGGGCGGTAGATTTCGACCTGCAGATAGGGTGACACGCTATTCGGCTCGCCGAGCGTCAGAATATCCTTGCGGCCGCTACCCTCGGCGTGGCGGCGAATGGCATAGCTCGACGGGACGTCGTTCGCTTCGGGAATGGACAGCGCGAAAGCCGGAAACGGCCGCTCGATCTCGATCCACTCCGGCCGAGCGCCGGTCGTGGCACGGGTCGCCGACGCGGATTGGAAGATCTGCGCGGCCGCCACGGAAAGCACCAAAAGCCCGCTTAGATAGGCGAGGAGCCGCACAAGGATGGAAGGCAGTTCTTCGCGCCAGGAATGCAGCGCCGGGTGCATGGTCTTGTCTCCAGCAGGCTGCCGTTGTCTTGGGCGCTGTTCTCGCTTAGAAGCGCTTCCATCCGGTTGCGCCAGGGCCCGGCCCGCGGGGCATATTTTTTCGGAGAGTTAACAATGGGTTACAAGGTCGCGGTGGCGGGGGCCACAGGCAATGTCGGGCGCGAGATGCTCGCCATTCTGGCCGAGCGCGCGTTTCCAGCCGACGAGGTGGTGGCGCTCGCGTCTCGCAAGAGCATGGGCCAGGAGTGCTCGTTCGGCGACAAGACGCTGAAGGTGAAGGCGCTCGACCACTACGATTTTTCCGACGTCGATATCTGTTTGATGTCGGCGGGCGGCGCGGTGTCGAAGGAATGGTCGCCGAAGATCGCGGCGCAAGGCGCGGTGGTGATCGACAATTCGTCGGCCTGGCGCATGGACCCGGACGTTCCACTGGTGGTGCCGGAAGTGAACGCCGCCTCGCTCGCCGGCTTCGCCAAGAAGAACATCATCGCTAATCCGAACTGCTCGACCGCGCAGCTCGTGGTCGCGCTCAAGCCGCTGCACGACAAGGCCGTCATCAAGCGCGTGGTGGTGGCGACCTATCAATCGGTGTCAGGCGCCGGCAAGGAAGCGATGGACGAACTGTTCTCGCAGACCAAGGCGGTGTTCACGCTCGGCGAGGTCGCGACCAAGAAGTTCCCCAAGCGCATCGCATTCAACGTTATCCCTGAGATCGATGTGTTCATGGAGGACGGCTATACCAAGGAAGAGTGGAAGATGATGATGGAGACCAAGAAGATTCTTGATCCCAAAATCAAGCTGACCGCCACTTGCGTGCGCGTGCCGGTGTTCGTCGGCCATTCGGAGGCGGTGAATGTTGAATTCGAAAATCCGATCAGCGTCGAGGAAGCGCGCGCCATTCTGCGCAGCGCGCCGGGCTGCCTGGTGATCGACAAGCATGAGCCCGGCGGTTACGTGACGCCCTATGAATGCGTCGGCGAGGACGCGACCTACATCAGCCGCATCCGCACCGACCCGACGGTCGATAACGGCCTGCAGATGTGGGTGGTTTCCGACAATCTGCGTAAAGGCGCCGCGCTGAACGCGATCCAGATCGCCGAGTGCCTGATCAATCGCAAGCTGATCCAGGCCAAGCGCAAGGCGGCTTAGTTTCTTCTGTCGTCCCCGCTCCGGCGGGGGCGGCTAAAATCGTGGCGCGTTGAGCGCGGCGGCATCCGGCATAACGCGGCGGAATTCCCCGCTCGCTTTATCCAGCACCGACAGATCGCCGGTCGCGACGCCGAAATAGGCGCCGTGCAGCGCGACGCTGCCGCGCTCTATCAATTTGCGCAGGCGCGGGAACGTCATCAAATTGTCGAGGCTGTTGGCGATGTTGGCGTGCTCCAGCCGCTTGAGGTAGTCCGCCGGGGAGAGATCGCCGCGCGGGGTCTTCTCCGCCGCCGGCGCCATCAGCTTCATCCATTTGCCGATGAAGTCGCCGGGCGACAGCGGCT
The DNA here is from genome assembly GCA_003152455.1 of Hyphomicrobiales bacterium. Classification (GTDB taxonomy): domain Bacteria; phylum Pseudomonadota; class Alphaproteobacteria; order Rhizobiales; family Xanthobacteraceae; genus Pseudolabrys. Next base: position 60,040 of record PMAF01000193.1, on the reverse strand, counting down.
CGGCGTCCTGCGCGAAAGCCTTGACGCCGCCGCACTGGGCATGGCCAAGCACCACGATGTGCTTCACTTTCAGCGCCGCGACGCCGAACTCGAGGGCAGCCGAGACGCCATGCGCCTGTCCGTCCGGCGAATAAGGCGGCACGATGTTCGCCACGTTTCGCACGACGAACAGCTCGCCGGGGCGGGCATCGAAGATCACCTCCGGCGAGACGCGCGAATCGCAGCAGCCGATCACCATGACCTCGGGCGCCTGGCCGGCTTCCGCGAGTTCGCGGTAGCGGTTCTGCTCGCGCGGCAACCGGGCCCCGGCAAAGGCGGTGTAACCCTCGATCAGTCGCTGCGGAAAGTTCATCATTCGCCTTCGTTGCGTAGGGCCTAATTTATTAGCGATCCGCTCCCATCAAGCAAAGCCCATGCCCGAAAGCGGGCTTCCAGAGGCGCCTGGGCAGGCCGGCCCGCCATTTTCACGCCAGGCGGCGGATTTATGATCCGGAACCGGAGCATGTTCATTGCTTGTTCAGGTGCAATCGACGACTGAAGGATGAAAACCAGACCGCGCATGCTGCAGCCAAACAAGCCCACCTTTTTCCATCCGCCGGCGTCGCGATTCCGCGCGCATGGCTTCTCGGCGCCGCAAGTCGGCGTGCTGTTCGCGGCGTTCACGCTGCTCATTTCCATCCCGATCTGGACGCATCCGCTGCCGCCGCTGTCGGATTACGTCAATCACCTCGCGCGCATGCATGTGATCGCGACGCTGTCGAAGAACCCGCAGCTCGCCCGCTTCTATGAGATCGACTGGCAGGTGATCCCCAACCTGACCATGGACCTGATCGTGCCGATGCTGGCGCGCGTCATGAACGTCTACCTGGCCGGTCAGGTGTTCATCGTCGGGATGTTCGCGCTCATCATTTCGGGCTGTCTGGCGCTGAACCGGGCGCTGATCGGCCGCTGGTCTGTATTCCCGCTGTTCGCCATTCCGCTGCTGTACAATTACGTCTTCCTCGTCGGATTGATGAACTACATCTTCGGCATCGGCATCTCGCTGTGGGCGCTCGCCGGCTGGGTCGCCCTACGCGAGCGCGCCTGGCCCGCGCGTTTTGCGCTTTCCACGGCTTGCGTTCTGGCGCTGTTCTTCTGCCATCTCTCGGCGCTCGGAATTTACGGCGTCGGTGTGCTCTCGTTCGAGGCTGCGCGGCTGTGGCAGCGGCGGCGCGAACCGTGGGCCGCCCGCATCGTCGATTTCGTCGCCAGCGGCCTGCCGTTTCTCGCCGCCGCGCCGCTGCTCAAAGCCAGCCCGACCATGCAGCTGGTCGGCTCGACCTATTGGGATCAGCACGGCAAGATCGACGGGCTGATGTATGTCATCAGCGATTATTCCGACTTCGTTGCCTTCATGCTGGTGACCATTATGGTCGTCAGCATCGTGTGGGGCGTCCGCCACAACGTCCTGCGTTTTCACCCGCTGGTCGTGACGCTGAGCTTGGTCGGCGCGGTGGTGTATTTCATGCTGCCGCGCATCATGTTCGACACCTATATGACCGACCAGCGCATGCCGCTCGGCGTCGTCTTCATGCTGTTTGCGTGCGGCGATCTGGAGCTGCGCCGCCGCCTGGTGCGGCGGGCGTCCATGGTCATCCTGATCGTCTTGATCACCACGCGACTGATCGAGATCGATTACAACTGGTCGCAATTGTCGGATTCGACCAGCGAATTCCGCTCCTCGGTGCGCCGGATCGCGCCGGGCTCGAAGGTTTTCGTCGCCTATGCCGACCGCGCGCTCGGCGAGGACGTGCGCGACCTCGGCCTGGTGCATGCCGCCTGCATCGCCACCATCGAGCGGTCCGCGCTGGTCACCACGTTGTTTACCGTGGAAGGCAAGCAGGTGCTGCACGTGCGTTCCGACTATCGCGACTATGCCGACCTGCGGGACGGCACGCCGCCCTCGACCGCGCAGCTCATCGTGGCGGCCGACCGCCCGGCACCCAATACGCCGCAGTTCTGGCTGAACTGGACCAAATTCGATTACCTCTACATTCTGTTCACCGAGGACGAGGCGCCCAATCCCGATCCTTCGCGTTTGAAGCTGGTCGCCGACGGCGACCGTTTCCAGCTCTATAAAATCCTCAAGCCGCAGACCGCGGCCGCCAATTAGGCAGCGCCGGCCGGTCCGCGGGCAGTCGCATGGCTTGATAGTTTCCGGATGCCCGATAGAGTTGGCGGCATGACCGTTCGTCCGCGCCGCAGCGTGCTCTATATGCCGGGCTCCAACGCCCGCGCCCTGGAAAAGGCGAAAACGCTGCCCGCCGACGGCATTATCCTCGATCTCGAAGATTCGGTGGCGCCCGACACTAAGGATGCGGCGCGCCGGCAGGTGGTCGATGCGGTCAAGGCCGGCGGCTTCGGCGCGCGCGAGGTTTTTATCCGGGTCAACGGTGTCGATACGCCTTGGCACGCCGATGACTTGTCGGCCGCCGCCCATGCCGCGCCCGCCGCCATCCTGGTGCCGAAAGTGTCTAATCCTGAAACGCTCGAATTGATCGGCCGCCGGCTACTCGACATGCATAGCGATCATAAAATCAGAATCTGGGCGATGATCGAGACGCCGCTCGCCATTTTCAACATCCTGTCGATCGCGGCCGAGGCGAAGGATTCCGAATCGCGGTTGGCCGGCGTCGTGATGGGCACCAACGATCTCGCCAAGGACACCCGCGCGCGCCTGGTGCCCGGCCGCGCGCCGATGCTGGGCTGGCTGTCCACCTGCGTCGCGGCGGCGCGCATCTACGGCATCGATATTCTCGACGGCGTCTATAACGACATCGGCAATAGCGACGGCTTCGACATGGAATGCCGGCAGGGCGTCGAACTCGGCTTCGACGGCAAGACGCTGATTCACCCCAACCAGATCGCGCCCTGCAATACCGCATTCTCGCCGTCGCCGGACGAGGTCGCGCTGGCGCGCAAGATGATCGCCGCCTTCGATCTGCCGGAGAACAAGAGCAAGGGCGTGGTCTCGATCGATGGCCGCATGGTCGAGCGCCTGCACGCCGACATGGCGCGCCGCACGGTGGCGATCGCGGAGGCGATCGCGGAGCGCTAGCGCAACGCGTGAGACGTCATTTCGCACTCGCCGCCGCGTCGTAACCTGCTAAACCTAAAGCGCGCGCCAAGCGCGTACCAAGCGCGGTCCTGACCCGGGGGCAGTTCATGCGACGACGCGAATTCATCACCCTTCTCGGCGGCGCGGCCGCGAGCTGGCCGTTGGCGGCACGCGCGCAAGCGACCGACTATCCCAATCGCCTGATCACCCTCATCGTTCCTTACGCGCCCGGCGGCGGCAACGACGTGTTGGCGCGCGGGGTCGCGGAGCCCATGAGCAAGGCGCTCGGCCAGCAGATCGTGATCGAGAACCACGGCGGCGCCGGCGGTTCGCTCGGCACGCGCCAGGTCGCCAAGTCCGCGCCCGACGGCTACACGCTGGGGCTCGGCGGCACCGGCACGCTCGCCGTCGACCCGACGCTTTATCCGAATGTGGGCTACGATCCGCGCAAGGATTTCGCGCCGGTCGGCCTCATCGCCACCGGCCCACTCATCATCCTGGTGAACCCTTCACTGCCCGCGCACAACGTGCAGGAGCTGATCGCGCTCGCCAAGAAGCAGCCGGGCAAACTCAACTATGCATCGGCCGGCAAAGGCAGCGGCATTCACCTCGGCACGGTGTTGTTTGCCGAAAAGGCCGGCATCGACATCACGCACATTCCCTACAAGGGCTCCGGGCCGGCGCTCACCGACCTGCTCGGCAATCATGTATCGATTTACTTCTCCTCGCTGCCGCCGGCCATCGGGCTGGTCAAGGAAGGAAAACTGCGCGCGCTCGGCGTCACCAGCTTGAAGCGTTCGCCGATATTTCCCGACGTGCCAACGGTGGCGGAGCAGGGGCTGCCCGGCTTCGAGGCGGTCCTGCACTACGGCATCGTGGCGCCGGCCGGCACGCCGCGCCCGATCGTCGACAAGCTCAACGCGGCGCTGCGCAAGGCGCTGGCGTCCGAGGAAGTCCACAAGCGGATCGCCACCGAAGGCGCCGAGCCGCTGCCGACCACGCCGGAGGAATACGCCGCCGACATCGACCGCGAGGAAACCAAGTGGTCGGCGCTGGTCATAAAGTCCGGCGCGAAGACGAAATGACCGTCTAGTTCGCTGTTTTGCAGCGAGATTTAGCCGACGACAAAAGCGGAATGCTCGCTTTGGCCTTCGGTGAGGCCGCGCGCTTTCATCCAATCGTAAGTCCGGCCGAACAGCGTCGAGTCGTAGTAGTCGACGTGCTTGTAACGCACGAAGGCCTTGAGCAGTTCGTTCGGCTTCAAGGCGCCTTTGGTGTGCGCCGCGACGTGGTGCGCGTATTTGTAGAAATCGGCGTTGATGAGATCGACCGCCTCGTTCTCCGCGTCGTAATAGGCCTTGCGTTGCTCGGAGCTGAGCTCGGCCGCGATCACTTCGCCGCCGCGGTAGAATGATGCCGCGATGATATGCGCGCCATCCTTGAGGCCGAGGCTGATGAACGGCTCCATCACCGTGACCACACGAAAGGTTCCGTTCTTCAATCCCTCGTAGCGCTTCTGCGGCAAGCCGCCGCGCGCGATGTTGACGTGCTTGGCGCCGAGCGCGCTCTCAAGCATTTGCAGTGTGGTGTAATGCGACCCGGTCAATTCCTGTACCACGACCGGGATGTCGGCGAGATCGCGCGGCACTTGCAGCGTCTCATCGAAGGTGATGATCGCCTGCGCCGCCACCGAAGCGCGCAGCGCCGCGATATTGCCGCCGCGCTTGCCTTTTTCCAGCCGGTCGATGCTGGCCCATTCGCAGACGTTATAACTGTCGGCCGAGCCGCAATCGAACATCTGCTCCTTCATCCGTGCCATGACCGGAAATTCGACGCTGTCCTTTTCGCGGTCCGCGTAGGTGCCCGAGAAGCGGACATCGAGCCCGGCTTTATCGAACAATTTCTCCTCGATGCCGACGATCACCGGCAGATCGAAGACCGGATTGTTCGGAGCAATTCTGACGAGGGGCTTTTGCTGGGGCATCGCTATGGGGTCCTTCATCTCGTTAAGGTCACGGCCGCCAAAGGCGAGGATATCAATTCGCCGGCCGAACCGGAAGTCCTGTGGGTACAGCGTTAATGCGCCGAGATTCCCGCGGCTTTGGCAATTTCCGCGTTGATCTTGAGTTCCTCTTTGACAAACTTGCCGAATTCCCCGGCATTCATCGCCATCGGCTGCACGCCGAGCTTGGCGAGCTTGTCGCGGACCGCGGGCGCTTGCAGCGCCTTTTGAATCTCGGCGTTCAGCTCGTTGACGATGGCGGGCGGCGTCTTGGCGGGGGCAAACACGCCGATCCAGAACCTGTAAGCGGAATTTGGGTAGCCGGATTCAAGCGTTGTCGGGACGTTGGGAAGCGTGGGCGCGCGTGTCGGGCTGCTGACGGCCAGCGGCAAAACCTTGCCGTCCCTGATGAGCGGCAGCGCCGCCGGAACCGGCGCATAGTACACGTCGACACGGCCGGTCATGACCTCGATCATGGCTTCCGGGGCGCCCTTGAAGGTGATCGCTTGCGCCTGGAAACCGGCGCTCTGGCGAAACCGCTCCATCGCGAGGTGGATCGGGCTGCCGACGCCAATCGATCCGAACGTAATGGGCCGGGTTTTTCCGAGGGCGACGAGTTCTTGCACGGTTTTGATGTTTTTCGACGGCGAAATGACGAGCACGTTGGGCAAATTTCCGAGCGGCGCGACCGCGGCAAAATCCTTGATCGGATCATACGGCAGGTTCGCGACCGTGGAGGGGGCGATAATGTGAGCCGAGGAATGAGCCAGCAGCGTGTAGCCGTCGGGATCCGCCACGGCGACGGCGCGCGCGGCGATCGTGCCGCTTGCGCCCGGCTTGTTTTCGACAATGATCGGCTGCCCGAGCTGAGCCGACAATTGTTCGAAAACAATTCTGGGAACGACGTCGGCCGCGCTTCCCGGGCTCAACGGTATGATCGCGCGGATGGGTCGGCTCGGCCACTCGTCTGCGCGGCTGCCGGTCGCGGAGGCGAGGGCGGCAAGTGCGATTGCCAAGACCAGAGCCGCTCGGTTGCGCGTGTCGGACCCCTAACAATAGGCTGCTGCTCGAATACAATTCATCTTACGTTAGGATCGGCGGCTGATCTACATCCCTCAAGGGTTGCTGCGAGAGGCGTTCGGGCATGAGCGAAGACGGCGAGCCGGTTCTCATTGCAGGCGGCGGCCCGGTCGGATTGCTGTGTGCGTGGCTGCTTGGCCGGCGCGGCTTGCGCGTGCGCCTGTTCGAGGAGAATGCCGGGCCGCAGGCCGACCCGCGCGCCGCCACGACCCATCCGGCGACGCTCGAGCTACTCGCCGTCGATGGGCTCGCGGAGGACATGGCGCGAGCCGGTCTGGTTGCGCCGATCTTCCAGTTCTGGGACCGGCCGAGCGGCGAATTGGTCGCGCAATTCGATCACGCGCTGCTCAAGGACGACACGCGATATCCGTATGTGGTGCAATGCGAACAGTTCAAGACCGCCAAGCTGATCCTCGGTCGGCTCCGCAAGCTCCTGAATGTCGAGGTGCTTTTCGGCCACGAGGTTATCGGGGTAAAGCAGACCGAAGGTTCGGTCACGGCCGAGGCGCGCGGGCCGGACGGTGTTAAGCCGCATACCGGCAGCTATCTCATTGGCGCCGACGGTGGCCGCAGCGTCGTGCGCAAGCAGTGCGAAATTCCATTCGAAGGCTTCACCTGGCCCGAGCGCTTTATTGTCTTGACGACGCCGTATGATTTCGAGGCCGAGCGGGGGTTTTGTTACCGCAGCTATTTCGCCGACCCCGGCGCCTGGTGCAACTGCTTCAAGGTGTCCGCCGACGGTCCGCCCGGCCTGTGGCGCACGGTGTTCCCCGCCGGCTCCGAGCAATCGGAAGCCGACATCATGAGCGACGCCGGCGTGCAGGCGCGCATTCAATCGTTTTTTCCGTCGCCGCGCGCCTACGACATCGTGCATCGCAATCTTTACGTGACGCACCAGCGCGTCGCTGAGACGTTCCGCAAAGGCCGCGTGCTGCTGGCCGGCGACGCCGCCCACGTCAACAATCCGATCGGCGGCATGGGCCTCAACGGCGGCATCCAGGATGCGGCCAATCTGGCGGAAAAGCTGGCGCAGGTCATTCTCGAAGGCGCGCCGGAGGAATTGCTCGATCTCTACAGCCGTCAGCGCCGAACCGTCGCGGTCGAATTCGTGCAGGAGCAATCGATCGCCAACAAAAAGCGCCTGGAGGCGCGTGACCCGGAAGCGCGGCGGCGCAATCTCGGCGAATTGCGCGAGATGGCGGCGGATCCGGCGCGCGCCCGGCAATTCCTGCTGCGCACGTCGATGCTCGCCAGCCAAAAGCGGGTCGCGGCGATGACGCTGGAGAGCGCGTGATGAAAATCGCCGTGCCCGACATGATCTCGAATTCCTATTTTCCGGCGGAAGCCGCGGTCGAACTTGGATTTTTTCGCGAACAGGGGCTCGACGTCACGCTGGAGATGATTTTTCCGGTCGACAAGGCCTACATGGCCTTGCGCGACGGGGCGGTCGATTTTGTCGGCGGCTCGGCCCATTCGGCGCTTGCCGCGTTTCCGCAATGGGACGGCGTGAAGCTGATCTGCGCCCAGGCGCAGGGCATGTACTGGTTTCTGGTCATGCATAAGGATTTTGCCGCCACGCGCGGCGATGTCGGCGTGGTCAAGGGCAGAAGCATCGGCGCCGCGCCCTGGGTGGAGATGGGACTGCGCCGCCTGTTGATCGCGGCCGGCATCGATCTGCAGCGCGATGGCGTGAAGATCGCGCCGGTGCCGGGGGCGGTCGGCGCCGGCGTGAATTTTGGCCTCACCGCGGCCAAGGCGCTGGAGGAGCGAAAGATCGACGGCTTTTGGGCCAACGGCATGGGCGCCGAAGTGGCGGTTCGCCGCGGCGTCGGAACGGTCGTGCTCGACGTGCGGCGCGGTGACGGGCCGCACGGATGCTTCGACTACACCATGGCGTCGATTGCGACGACGCAGCGGCTGATCGACAAATCGCCCGAAGTCGCGGCTGCGGCGGTGCGGGCCATCGTCAAGACGCAGAACGCCCTGAAGAAAAATGTCGCGCGCGCGGCCGAGGTCGGCCGCAAGCTGTTTCCGCCGGCCGAAGCCGAATTGATCGTCGAATTGATCCGCCGCGATCTGCCGTATTACGACGCCGCAATCTCGGAAAGTTTCGTGGCCGGCATGAACCGGTTCGCCCGCGGCGCCGGCATTCTCAGCGGAGATGTGGCTTACGAAAAAGTCGTGGCGATCCAGTTCCGCTCGCTCTGGAATGCCTGATATCGGCGTCAGCGCCGGCCGCGCGCGAGTTCGTTTAATATCTCGTCGTTGTGCTGGCCGAGTGCGGGCGGGGCTGAATCGATTTGCGGACCGCCGTGCGCAAAGGTGAAGGCTGCCAGCGGCACGCCGAAGCCGCCCTCGATGCCGGGCCCCCCTTCGTGACGGTGAATGATGCCGCGGCTCGCAAGCTGCGGATCGGCCAGCGCCTCGCCCATGGTGCGAACCCGCGCGGCCGGCACGTGGCGGGCCTGCAGGAACCCTTCCCATTCGTCGGCGCTGCGCGTCATCATGATCTCGGTGAGCAGCGCGGCCTCGCGCTCGCGGTCGGCGTCGCGCTCCTCGTTGGTCTTCTTGATCATGTCCGGGCGATCGAGCAGCGTCCACAGGCGGCGCTGCTGACGCAGATTGCTGGCGCCCAGCATCACCAGGCCATCTTTGGTCGCGTAGGCGCTGTTGGTGGCGTGCGGATTGCGGTTGCCGTTCGGCTTCGGATGCACGCCGTTGCGCAGATAGCCGGTCAGATGAGAGCTTGCCAGGATCAGCGCCACGTCGAGCATCGCCATGTCGATGCGCTGGCCCTTGCCGGTGCGCTCGCGCTGGAACAGCGCCGCCGACAGCGCGAAGGCGCCGGTCATGCCGGTGGCGTAGTCGACCGCCGGCGAGCCGAATTTGACCGGATGGGCTTCCGGCGTTCCGGTCATCGCCATGATGCCGGAGGTGGCCTGGATCACATGGTCGTAGGCGGTTTGCTGCCCGCGTGGCCCGCTTTGCCCGAACGCCGAGAACGACGCATAGATCAGCCGCGGGTTGATCGCCGCCAGCGCCTCGTAGCCCAAGCCCAGCGCCTCGAACGCGCCGGGCCGGTAGTTCTCCACGAACACGTCGGCGGTCGCTACCAGTTTCTTCAGAAGCTCGCGGTCCTTCCCTTGTTTGAGGTCGAGCGTGATCGAGCGCTTATTGGAGCCTTGCGTCAGGAACGCCGTGCCCATGTTACGGCGGTTGAGTTCCTTGTCGGTGCCGGCGCCGCGGCTCTGGTCGGGATCGTCGGGATGCTCGACCTTGATCACGTCGGCGCCCAGCACGGCGAGTTGATAGGCGGCGAAAGGCCCCGCCAGCACATGGGTGACGTCGATCACCCGGATCCCCTCGAACGGTCGCGTCATCGCGCTCTCCTGCGGCAGCCAGCGTGCCAGCATAGCGACCCTCGGCATGCCGGCGAATGGCTATTGGGTGACGGGTTCAAGTCCGGCGGCTTTGAACAGCGCCGCCGCTTCCGGCGTGGTCAAGGCTTTGACGAAGGCCGCGGCGGTTTCGCGATGCTGGCTGGCGGTGGCGACGCCGGCGGCAAACTCGGAATATAGCTGCAGGTCCGGCGGAAACGGGCCGGCATATTGCGCGCCGGTCACCGGCAGCAGCTCGGCGATCTGCTGGATCGCCATTTCCGCTTCGCCGCGCGCGACCAGTTCGGCGACGCGCCCGCTCGGCCCCAGCACGATCTTGTCGCGCATCGCCTTGGCGATGCCGAGGCGGCCGAGCAGCTTGTCGAAATAGATGCCGCTGGTGCCTTCGGTCGAGCGCACGACCGTATTGGCGGCGAGCAACGCGCGCTTGAACGCATCGGTTGTCGAGATGTCCGGCTTCACCGCGCCCTGGCGCACCGAGACGCCGAGCCCGGAGCGGCCGACATCGCCGCGCGGCTCGGCCAACATCTTGCCCTGGGCGACGAGGTCGTCGAACACCGGCCGCGTGACGATGGCGACATCGAAGGCGGCGCCGTTCTCGACCTGGCGTTTGACAGCTTTCGCCGGGTCGTAACCGAACGACAGCCGGCAGCCGGCCGCGCGCTCGAATTTGGGGCCGATCACATTCAGCACGTCCAGCGCGGCATGCGTGCTCAGGACTTTGATTTCAACGGCGGTCATGGGGATTGCCTAAGACGTGAGGGTGGCGAGCTTATTTCGTGTCGTCCGGCTGCGCCAGCGCCGCCGCTTTTGATTTAGATCATGGACAAATGCGGTACGGCTTCTATTGAAGCGAGTGTCGGGTTGCCGAAGGGGTGGCTGCCATGGCTGAACATGCCGTAGCTGAACATCGACCGACTTATATCTCCGAAATGATGGAGCGCCTGGGCATCGACCCCGGCGAGGGCGCGGTGCCGCGCCTGAGCCCGAGCTACGTGACCGCGTTTCACCGCTGCGAAGCGTGCGGCGACAAGCAAGCCTGCCGCGAATGGCTCGACAGCATGCCGCGGTCGGTGGTGTCCGCCCCGCGCTTCTGCCCCAATGTCGATATTTTGTTCGAGCTGGCGGTCAATCAGCCCCGGCTGAATCCCGTCGCCTCGCCCCGGGATCACGCCCATATTGCCGATCTCGAACGGCTCGAAGACGAGATCGACGACCTTCTGGTGCAAAAGCCGACGGACGATCCGATGATTGTCGAACTCAAGGGGCGCAAATTGCGGCTGCAGCGGCAAATCGAATGGCTTCGCCACGAAGCCGGCGCAAATCGGCTTCCGCATTGACGATTCTATGACCGCGCCGTCGGAGAAGCTCCGGCTTAAAAGCCGGGGTTCCATTTGAGCTAGGTCATTTCGCCCTTGAGGCCAATCCTCTAACGAATATCGATGGGCCGTAAACTCGACGACCATCCCGCACCGATTTGCCCGATATGCGGCATGGCCATGGTGCTTGTGCGCGTCGATCCGCGGGTCGCGTCGTTTTCCGAATTGCGCACCTACCGGTGTTTCGCTTGCGGCGACGTGCGGGCCGTCGAGCAGTCCAAGACCGATTACGTTTCCGCCGCCGATCAGCGCGGCAGCGTGTAAACGAACACCGCGCCCTTGCCGAGCCCGGCGTGCAGGCAGATGAAGCGGACGTCTTGGGGAGCGCCGGAGTCCTGAAGAACCGCGTTGCCGTGATAGACGGTCGAAACGAATTGCGAGCCGACCTTGTCGGCGAACTTGTCTTCCTCGACGTCGGCGCGCGTGATCGTGAACTTTTTGAACGCCAGATTTTCGGCCTTGAATTTGACCGCAGCGAGCTTCTCGCAATCGCGCAAGCCGTCTTCGGTCGATTTCTGCGCCAGCGCCGGCGCGGCTGCGAGCGCGCACAACGCCGCGGCAGCCGCGAGCTTCACGCCCACGGCCGCGCCGCGTGGGCCTTTTCCTCGTAGCTCACGATCTTGGCGTTCTTCTGCTTGGTCAGCCCGATATCGTCGAGGCCGTTGAGCATGCAGTGCTTGCGGAATTCGTCGATCTCGAACTTGACCACGCCGCCGTCGGGGCCGTGGATTTCCTGCTTCTCGAGGTCGATCGAAAGCGTGGCGTTGGCGCCGCGCTCGGCGTCGTCGAACAGTTTCTCCAGGTCCTCGGGGCTGACCCGGATCGGGAGCACACCGTTCTTGAAGCAGTTGTTGTAGAAAATGTCGCCGAACGAGGTGGAGATCACGCAGCGGATGCCGAAGTCCATCAACGCCCACGGTGCGTGCTCGCGGCTCGAGCCGCAGCCGAAATTATCGCCGGCGACCAGAATTTTCGATTTGCGATAGGCCGGCTTGTTGAGCACGAAGTCGGGGTTCTCACTGCCGTCGTCCTTGTAGCGCATCTCGGAGAACAGGCCTTTGCCCAGTCCGGTGCGCTTGATCGTCTTCAGGTACTGCTTGGGGATGACCATGTCGGTGTCGACATTGATGATCTTCAAGGGCGCAGCGACGCCTTCGAGCGTGGTGAACTTTTCCATGTCCTCGATCCCTGTAGGGCAGGCCGATTTAGGCCCTTTTCTTGCGGGCTTGCCATGGGCAGGTCAAGCCCGTCGAGGCGGCAAAATCAGGCCGCTGGGTCGCGTTTGAAGCGGTTCTCGTCAAATGCAAGCTTTCGATCCGACTCATTCAAGCGCCTGATCGCGGCGCTGCGCGTCTAAGTCGGGCGGCCCTTCTCGTTGCGCGGCACCGAGCCCAATTCGATGACCCAGGGCTGCGCCGAGCGAAACCAATTCTGCTGCTTGGGCGCGAGTTGACCGCGCTGGCGCAAGGTGCCGACGCGAACCACATAAGAATCCGGATTGTCGCCCGGCGAGGTGGAATAGATCGGCGTGCCGCATTTCGGGCAAAACGCCTGCACCCGCGGATTGCCGATTTCCGCCGTCGTCTTGAGATAGCGCGTCGGTTCGCCGCTCAACATCTTGAAGCTTTTGCCGGGCGCGCGAATGCTGATGCGGAATGCCGAGCCGGTGCCGGTCTGGCAGTCGGTGCAGTGGCAGACCGACACATTCTCCGGATCGGCTTCCGCTTCGAAACTGAGGAAGCCGCAGTGGCAGCGGCCGTCGATTCGCATGATCGTTTCTCCCTTTCAGTCGGCGCCGGCCTCGATCGCTTCTATGTCCGCGTCCGAGAGCCCGAAGTGGTGGCCAATCTCGTGCACCAGCACGTGGGTGACAATGGCGCTCAGGCTGTCCTCGTGCTCGGCCCAGTAGTCGAGGATCGGCCGCCGGTAAAGCCAGATCATGTTGGGCAGTTGTTCCGGAGCACTGGCCGATTGGAATGGCAAACCAACACCCTGAAACAGGCCGAGCAAGTCGAATTCGGTTTCGACGTTCATCTGATCTTGCACTTCCTCGGTCGGGAAATCGGCCACCTGGATGATGAGATTGTCGCACAGGGCGCGAAAACCCTCGGGCAGCCGGCCGTACGCATCCGCCGCCAAGGCCTCGATTTCACCCAATGTAGGTGCGGTCATCCGCCGCCAAGCCAAGGGATCATCGGAAGATCTTTGCATAAATCCTTTCTAGACCGCGGATTGCGCTTGGGAAATGGCTTCGGCCAAGACGCGTATGGATCAAACCCCTGGTTGACGGAACAGCCGGAATGGGCAACCGTTATGCGGGGTATCGCGTGGGTTGAGCATGTTGAAGAATCGCAACATTTTTGGCTTGGCCGTCCTGGCGGCCGTATTTTTCGCCGCCTTTTCGGCGGCGGCGCCGGCGCAAGTCGCCAATGACCCGGCGGGCCGCGCCAACGTCAACACCCGCGGTACGCAGGACCTGGCCGCGCAGATCCGGCGCCGGCCGCGCGTCGTCATCCGGCCGCGGCGGATCGAGCCCGGCCCCAATGCCAAGCGGCAATGCCAATCCTGGCTGGCGCAAGAATACCGCGTCAGCGGACCGGTGATCGTGCCGCAGATGCGCTGCTGGTGGGAATAGCGCTTCGCGCGCGGGGAACATTCTGCCGCTATAATTCTTTGGTCCGGGGGGCGCTGGAGGTTCATCCATGTCGAAACTCGTGAGATTTTTCGCAATCGCGGCCCTCGTTGCCGGCGCCTTCGCCATGACGCCCAGTCCCGCCGCGGCTCAACATCATCATGGCGGCGGCCATTGGCACGGCGGAGGCCATTGGCACGGCGGCGGCTGGGGACCTGGCTTCGGCTTTGGCTTCGGTCCGGCTTGGGGCTATCCCTTTTACGCCCAGCCTTACGTTGAGGGACCGAACTGCGGCTGGGTGCGCGTGCGCGTTTGGCGTCACGGCCACTGGGCCTTGCGGCGCGCCTGGCGCTGCTACTGACGCAACCGCTGAAATGAAAAAGGCCCGCATCACAGGTCCGCAACAGCCGAATTGTGACGCGGGCCTTTTGATTTTTGAATCTCGCCGTGGCGCTATTTCCACTCCCGCACGTCGACGAAATGGCCGGCGATCGCAGCGGCCGCCGCCATCGCCGGCGACACCAAATGCGTGCGTCCCTTGTAGCCCTGGCGGCCCTCGAAGTTCCGGTTCGAGGTCGAAGCGCAGCGCTCGCCCGGCTTGAGCTTATCCGGGTTCATCGCGAGGCACATGGAGCAGCCCGGCTCGCGCCAGTCGAAGCCGGCGGCCTTGAAAATCTTGTCGAGGCCTTCGGCTTCCGCCTGCTCCTTCACCAGGCCGGAGCCCGGGACGATCATCGCATAAACGTTGGCGTTGACCGTTTTGCCCGCGGCGATGCGCGCCACGTCGCGCAAATCCTCGATGCGGGCGTTGGTGCAAGAGCCGATGAACACGCGGTCGAGCTTGATATCGGTGATCTTCTCGCCGCCGTTGAGCCCCATGTAGCCGAGCGAACGCTCGGCGGCGACGCGCTTTTTCTCATCCTGGATTTCCGACGGCACTGGCACCTTGCCGGTGATCGAAATCACCTGTTCGGGACTCGTCCCCCAGGTTACCAGCGGCGGCAACTTGGCGGCATCGAGCCGGATCTCACGATCGAAATGCGCGCCCTCGTCGGAGGCAAGCGTCTCCCAGTAGCGCATTGCCTCATCCCAGGCTTTCCCCTTGGGCGCTTTCGGCTTGTCCTTGAGATAATCGTAGGCCTTCCGGTCTGGCGCCATGAAGCCGGCCTTGGCGCCGCCTTCCACCGACATGTTACAGATGGTCATGCGGCCTTCCATCGACAGCGCGCGGATCGCTTGGCCGGCATATTCCAGCGCATAGCCGGTGCCGCCCGCGGTGCCGATCTCGCCGATGATGGCGAGGATGATGTCTTTCGCCGTGACGCCTGGCGGCAACTGGCCGTCGACGACCGCGCGCATGTTCTTCGATTTCGTCTGGATCAGCGTCTGCGTCGCCAGCACGTGTTCGACTTCGGAGGTGCCGATGCCATAGGCGAGCGCGCCGAAAGCGCCGTGCGTCGCGGTGTGGCTGTCGCCGCAGACCAGCGTGGTGCCGGGCAGGGTGAAGCCCTGCTCGGGCCCGATGATGTGGACGATGCCCTGGCGCTTGTCGAATTCGTTGAAATATTCGATGCCGAAATCCTTGACGTTCTGCGCCAACGTCGCGATCTGCTCGGCGCTTTCCGGATCCGGATTGGGTTTGCTGCGGTCGGAGGTCGGCACGTTATGGTCGACCACGGCCAGCGTCTTTTCGGGCGCGTGCACCTTGCGGCCGGCGGCGCGCAGGCCCTCGAAAGCCTGCGGCGAGGTCACCTCATGCACCAGATGGCGGTCGATATAGATCAGACATGTTCCATCCGGCTGTTCGTCCACCAGATGGTCGTCCCAGATTTTGTCGTAGAGGGTACGCGGTTTCATGACTCGAATGCCTTGCTCGAATTGAAAGGGGGGCGGCTTGCATACATCCGGCGACGCCGGCTGCGCCGATCAAAGTCCCGCTTGTACCGCCGTCAGCCGGCCGAAGAATCGCCAGGGCAGCCGCGCGTGATCGCAAAGGATGATCTGCTGAGCTTTGAAAACCATGGCCGTTATATAGCCGTTTGGTCCGGTTCCGACAACGAACGCGAAGCCAAAGAAAAAGGGGCCGGATGGCGGCCCCTTGCTGCAGGTCGTTATGGCCGCGCGCTTACTCTTTGCTGGCGGCAGCTCCGGCCGCTTCCGGCCCGCCGGTCGCCTGCGCCTCGATGCGCGCCTTCTTGCCGCGCAGGCCGCGCAGGTAATACAGCTTAGCGCGGCGCACTTTGCCGCGGCGCACGACCTTGATCGAGTCGATCATCGGCGCGTAGAGCGGGAACACGCGCTCGACGCCTTCGCCGTAAGAAATCTTGCGCACCGTGAAGTTTTCGTTGATGCCGCCGCCCGAGCGGCCGATGCATACGCCCTCGTAGGCCTGGATGCGGCTCTTGTCGCCTTCCACCACCTTGACGTTGACCAGCACGGTGTCGCCCGGCGCGAAGTCGGGAATGGTCCTGCCGGCCGAGAGTTTCTCGACCTGCTCTTTTTCGATCTGCTGGATGATGTTCATGGCCTATGTCTCCGTCGGCAGCGCCAGCAACCGGCGCGCGGTCTTGTCTGGTCTGAATGGGTTGGGCGAGCTTCTACGACAAAGCTCGAGCCTTGTCACCTTTGGCTTTTGGACCCGTTTTAGGGCTTTTTACGGGCTTGATAGGCCGCCCACAGGTCCGGCCGGCGCTCATGGGTCAACCGCTCGGCCTCTGCCTGCCGCCAGGCCTTAACCTTGGCGTGGTCGCCGGACAGCAGGACTTCGGGGATCGGCTGGCCCTCCCATAGCGGCGGCCGGGTGTATTGCGGGTATTCCAAGAGCCCGTCGGCGAAGCTCTCCTCGGCGATCGAGGCCTCCTTGCCCATCACGCCGGGCAACAGCCGTACGCAGGCGTCGAGCAAAGCGATCGCTGCCGGCTCGCCGCCCGAGAGCACGAAATCGCCGAGCGAGACTTCCTCGAGCTGGCGGGCCGCGATCAGCCGCTCGTCGACGCCCTCGAAGCGGCCGCAGACGATGACGGCGCCTTGGCCCGCGGCGAGCCGCGCCACGCGGCTTTGCGTCAGCGGCGCGCCGCGCGGGCTCATCAGCAGGCGCGGGCGGGCGTCGGGCGGAACCGCATCGATCGCGCGTGCCAGCACGTCGGCCTTCATCACCATGCCGGGCCCGCCGCCGGCCGGCGTGTCGTCGACCGTGCGGTGCCTGTCGCTCGCCGCGTCGCGGATGTCGTGGGTGTCGAGCGACCAGACGCCGGAGGAGAGCGCCTTGCCGGCCAGGCTTAACGCCAGCGGCCCGGGAAACATTTCCGGAAAGATCGTGAGGATGCTGGCGCGCCACATCGTCAGTCTTCTTTCTTCGCCTCGACCTCGGCCGGCACGACGACAACGATGCGTCCCGCCTTCAGGTCGATCGCCGGCACCGTCTGCTCGTTGAACGGCAGCAGCACCGGCTCGCCGCCGGCGGTGGGCGCAAACTCGATCAGATCGCCGGCGCCGAAATTATGGATCGCGGTGACGGTACCGAGCATGGCGCCGTCTTCACTCACCGCCGCCAGGCCGACGAGGTCGGCGTGATAGAACGTGTCGGCGTCTTCGATCGGCGGCAGGCGATCGCGCGGTACGAACAGATCGGTGTTGCGCAATTTTTCGGCCGCGTCGCGGTCGCCGATCCCTTTGAGCCGCGCGACCAGATGATCCTTGGCCGGCCGCGCCGCCTCGATCTCGAAGCGCCGCTTGCCGTCCTCGGTTTCCAGCGGGCCGTAGTTGGCGACGGCCAATGGATCCTCCGTGAACGACCACAGCTTCACGTCGCCGCGAATGCCGTGCGCGGCACCGATGCGAGCGACGCGGATGCGGTCTGCCACGGCCGCGAAGCGTCAGCTCGCCGCAGGCGCTTCAGCCGCCTTGGCCTTATCCGCTGCGGCCTTGTCGGTCGCCGCTTTGGCGGTCGCCGCTGTCTTGGCCGCGGCATCGCCGGCTTCCTTGGCCTTGGTGGCCTCTTCCGCCTTGGCCTTACGTTCCTTGCGCGGGATCGCTTTTTCCGGATTGTTGCGTTTTTCGCGCTTCAAGATGCCGGCGGCATCGAGGAAGCGCGTCACGCGATCGGACGGCTGCGCGCCCTTCTTCATCCAGGCCTGCACCTTCTCGAGATCGAGCTTGAGCCGCTCGGTCTTTTCCTTCGGCAGCAGCGGATTGAAATAGCCGAGCCGCTCGATGAAGCGGCCGTCGCGCGGTGAACGCGAGTCGGCGACGACGATGTGATAGACCGGGCGCTTTTTGGTGCCGGCACGGGCCATGCGGATGACTAGAGACATTTCAGGTTCCTTTCTTACAAAAATCCGGTCATTCCGGCCGAGCGAAGCGAGAGCCGGAATCCATAACCCCGGCGCTGCGGAGTATGGATTCCGGGTTCGCCGCTACGCGACGCCCCGGAATGACGTGTGGTTGGTTGACCGTTGATCATTTCTTTTTTCCGAGACCGGGCAGCCCGCCCGGCAATCCAGGAAACTTTCCGCCCAGCCCGGGCAAGCCCGGTGTGCCGGAGAAATTCGGCGGCAATTTCGGCATGGCCGGCGGCAGCCCCGGCATCCCCGGCGGCAGTTGCGCGCCGGGCGGCATATTCTTCGCCATCTCGGCCATCTGTTCCGGCGTCGGCATGGCGGAGCCGAAGCCCATCGCCTGCGCCAGCCCTGCGAGCGGGCCGCGCTTGGCGCCGCCCATGGCCTTCATCATGTCGGCCATGCCGCGATGCATTTTCAAAAGCTTGTTGATGTGCTCGGGCGTGGTGCCGGAGCCGGCGGCGATGCGCTTCTTGCGGCTGGCTTTGAGAATGTCCGGNNGCGACGCCGGGCATCATGCCGAGCAGGCCGCCCATGCCGCCCATGGCCTGCATCTGCTGAAGCTGTTCGCGCAGATCGCCGAGATCGAACTTGCCCTTGCGCATCTTCTCGGCCGCGCGCATGGCCTTCTCGGCGTCGATATTGGCGGCGGCTTTTTCCACCAGCGCGACGATGTCGCCCATGCCGAGGATACGGCCGGCGATGCGACCGGCGTCGAATTCCTCGAGCGCGTCCAATTTTTCGCCGGTGCCGATCAGCTTGATCGGCTTGTTGGTGACCGCGCGCATCGAAAGCGCGGCGCCGCCGCGACCGTCGCCGTCGACGCGGGTGAGCACGATGCCGGTCAGGCCGACGCGCTCATCGAAGGCGCGCGCGAGATTGACCGCGTCCTGGCCGGTCAGCGCGTCGGCGACCAGCAGGACCTCATGCGGATTGGCGGCGCGCTTGACCTCGGCCGCCTCGCTCATCATGGCGTCGTCGAGCGTGGTGCGGCCGGCGGTGTCGAGCAACACCACGTCATAGCCGCCGAGGCGGGCGGCCTCGAGCGCACGCTTGGCGATCTGCGGCGGCTGCTGGCCTTCGACCACCGGCAGCGTTTCGATGCCGGCCTCGCGGCCGAGCACGGCGAGCTGCTCCATCGCCGCCGGCCGGCGCACGTCGAGGGAAGCCATCAGTACTTTGCGCTTCTGCCGGTCGGTGAGGCGGCGGGCGAGTTTCGCGGTGGTGGTGGTTTTGCCGGAGCCCTGCAAGCCGACCATCATGATGGCGACCGGCGGCGCGGCGTTGAGATCTATGCCCTGGCTATCGGCACCCAGCGTGGCAACCAACTGGTCGTGCACGATTTTGACGACCAACTGGCCGGGGGTGACCGACTTCATCACCTCGACGCCGATCGCCTGCTTCTTGATGTTGTCGGTGAAGGTGCGCGCCACGTCGAGCGCCACGTCCGCTTCGAGCAACGCGCGGCGCACTTCGCGCAAGGCCGCATCGACGTCGGCTTCGCTGAGCGCGCCGCGGCGGGTGAGGCGGTCGAGAATGCCGCCAAGCTTTTCCGACAGTGAGTCGAACATCGTCTGCAAAACACCTTTACGCCCGAGGGCGCATTGCGCTGTCGGGCGGTGGCCTCCGGTCTCTCAAGGACCGGGCGGCGAAGTTGGAATTTCAAGTCGCTAGCAAGAGCGGGCGGAACCTAGGGTTGGCCTGTGGCCAAGTCAAGGCGCGCAAAATCTCAGTGAATTTGCCCTTCAAGTCGCGATTTTGAAGCCGACCCACAAGCCCACTAAAGCCCCAACGCCACTCAGAAATACCGACGAATAGGAGAACATGCCGTCACCCCAAAGCCAGGGGATCATTCCCCCGACCGTCGAGCCAATGAAGATTCCTATCCAAATTGACGAACGCACGGGAACCACATCGGGTCAGTCGTGCCGCCCCATCTAAGACGTCAATTCGTAGCTGACCGTGACCACCGCCCGCAGCATCTGTTCGCCGGGGGCGATCGGGGTGGCCGCGCCCGCGCGCATCGTCTGGTAGGCGCGCGGCGTCTGCGTCGGGCCTTCCTCCGAGATCGCCATGACGCGGCCGACTTTCATGCCGGCGGCGCTGGCATAAAGCTCGGCCTTGCGGCGGGCATCGGCGATCGCCTCGATACGGGCCTTGTCGAGCAGCTTGGCCTGCTCCGATACGACGAATTCGATGCCCGACATTTCGTTGGCGCCGGCCGCGATAGCGCGATCGAGCACGGCGGGCAGCTGGCCGATGTCGCGGATCTTGATCGTGACCTGGTTGGTCGCCTGGAAGCCGATCAGGCGCGGGGCGCCGGTCTTGTTCGGATCGTATTGCGGCTGCAGTGACAGCGACGTGGTCTGGATATCGCGGTCGGCGACGCCGCTCTCCTTGATCGCCGCCAGCACGACGGTCATCTCCTTGGCGTTCGCATCGCTCGCCGCCCGTGCGGTCTTGCCCTGGCTGGAGACGCCGAGGCGGATCACCACGCTATCGGGCACGGCCGCGATGGTTCCCTCGCCGGTGACCGTCATCAGTTTATCGATCCGTTCGGCGGCATTCGCCGGCAANNGGAACGAACACGTTGACCACCAGATTTTCCGCGTTGGTCTTCACCGGATCGGTAACATATTCCTCGATGAACAGGTCCCTGGCCTCGAGATGTTTGTCGTCGAGATAATTGGTGATCGCCTCATACGTCGAATCCATGGCGTCGTAGGAGCCGCGGTGGACGAATTTGAGCGCCTTGCCGGTCGGCGCCGGGCCGACGGCGATGTCGCCTTTCGGCGGATTTGCCGGCGCGGCCGCTATCGGTACCGCGGCGTTGAACGAGAAGCCGGCATCGTCCGTCTCGGTGTAGATCGTCATGACCGGTCCGGCAGGCTTAATGTTTTGTTTGTCGAGATATTCGTTGAGCGATTTGAAGGCGTCGACCAGCGTGTCGAAGGCCGCGTCCCATTTGCTGTGGCCCTTCAGGTAGACGATGGTCCGCTCCGGCAGCGTCACTTCCTCGCCGAAGGCATCGCCCGGCTGCAGCGGCGCCGGCGAATCCAGGCGATCCGGCGGCGGTGCGGCCCGTTGCGCCGGTGCCGGGCCCGCGACGAAAGCGAACGCCATGGCGAGCAAAACCGGCGCCGCGATGCGCATGCACGACATCCATGTTCTCCGTCGTCTCTGGCGGCCATTCCGGCAGTCCACGGCAGTCTAACACATGCCTCTGGCCAATCGTCGTTTATTCGCCATATAAACCGGGCGAAACCCAGGCAACGGCTGGCGTTTGACCAAACTGATAGGCGATCCTTTGAGCGCGCTCGCCAACCAACTCTTCGTCAAGATGAACGGCATCGGCAACGAGATCGTCGTGGTCGATCTGCGCGCGCGCGGCGGAGCGATCGCGCCCGAGGAAGCGCGCGCGGCGGCAGCGCCGCAAGGCGCGCCCTACGATCAACTGATGGCGCTTTATGCACCGCGTACACCCGGCACCGACGCTTTCATCCGCATCTACAACAATGACGGCTCGGAGGCCGGCGCCTGCGGCAACGGCATGCGCTGTGTCGCCGACCTGGTGTCGAAGGAGAGCGGCAAGCGCGCGCTCACGTTCGAGACGACGGCCGGCATTCTCAATTGCTGGAAGGGCGCCGACGGGATGTTCACGGTGGACATGGGGCCGCCGCGCTTCAAGTGGAACGAGATTCCGCTGAGCGAAGAGTTCCGCGACACCCGTGCCATCGAATTGCAGATCGGGCCGATCGACAAGCCGATGCTGCATTCGCCGTCGGTGGTGAACATGGGCAATCCGCACGCGATCTTCTGGGTCGACGACGTGAATGCCTACGATCTCGCCAAGTTCGGCCCGCTGCTGGAAAATCATCCGATTTTCCCCGAGCGCGCCAACATCACGCTCGCGCACATCGTCTCGCGCGAGGGCATCGTGATCCGCACCTGGGAGCGCGGCGCGGGGCTGACCAAGGCTTGCGGATCGGCCGCCTGCGCTGCCGCGGTCGCCGCGGCGCGGCTCAAGCGCACCAACCGCAAGGTCAAGGTGGCGCTGCTGGGCGGCGATCTGACCATCGATTGGCGCGAAAGCGACGANNCATGTGCTGATGACCGGGCCGGTGGAGTTCGAATTCGCCGGCAAGTTCGATCCCACCTTGTTCAAAACGGGCGTGGCATGACCGCCGACGTCGTCAGCTTCGGTTGCCGGCTCAACATTACCGAGTCGGAATCGATCCGGCGCACCGCAAGCGGGCTCGAAGACGCCGTGGTGGTGAACACCTGCGCCGTAACAGCCGAGGCAGTGCGCCAGGCGCGCCAGACCATCCGTCGCATCAAGCGCGAACGCCCTAGCGCGCGTATCGCGGTCACCGGCTGCGCGGCGCAGACCGAGCCGGGCAGGTTCGCGGCCATGCCCGAGGTCGATCGCGTCATCGGCAACGAGGAAAAACTCGACCCGCAAACTTGGTCTCGATCTTGGAGCGACGACAGGCCGCGCATCGCCGTCGGCGACATCATGGCGGTGCAACGGCACGCCGCGCAGGCCGTCGACAGCATCGAGGGCTATACCCGCGCCTTTCTGCAGGTGCAGAACGGCTGCGATCACCGTTGTACGTTCTGCATCATTCCGTTCGGGCGCGGCAATTCGCGCTTCGTCCCGCTGGACGAGTGCGTGGCGCGAGCGCGCCGGCTGGCCGCGCGCGGCCATCGCGAACTGGTGCTGACCGGCGTCGATATCACTAGCTATGGCGGCCCCGGCGCGCCGCGGCTGGGGGCGCTGGTCAAGCGCATCCTCAAGGATGTGCCCGAGCTGGCGCGGCTGCGTCTGTCGTCGATCGACTCGGTGGAGGCCGACGCCGATCTGCTCGATGCGTTGGGCAATGAACCGCGGCTGATGCCGCATCTGCATCTGTCGCTGCAGGCCGGTGACGATCTCATTCTCAAGCGCATGAAGCGGCGGCATACGCGCATGGATGCGATTGCGTTCTGCAATCGGGTGCGCCGGCTGCGGCCCGACGTGGCATTCGGCGCCGACATCATCGCCGGTTTCCCGACCGAGACCGAGAACATGTTCGCCCGCTCGCTCGATCTGGTGGAGGAATGCGGACTGACGCAACTGCACGTCTTTCCGTTCTCGCCGCGGCCCGGCACGCCGGCCGCGCGCATGCCGCAACTCGACCGCGCGGTCATCAAGCAGCGCGCGGCGCGCCTGCGCGCAAAGGGCGAGGCGGCGCTTGCGCGGCATCTCGAAGCCCAAGTAGGCCACCGGCGCCTGGTGCTGACCGAACGCGGCGGCATCGGCCACACCGAGCAATTCACCGCGGTGCGGCTGGCCTCAACCGTAGAACCCGGTAAATTCCTCGATCTGACAATGGCGGGGCACGATGGCCGGCAGCTATTGGCGGCCTAGGGAGAATGGAAATGAGCGCAACCGAGCACCTGGTGACGACGATCGAGCAGCTCGAAGCGCTTTACGGTCAGCCCTATGGGCCCGCCGTGGTCAAGGAGATTGACCACATCAGCAGCGGCTATCGTAAGCTGATCGAAGCCGCCCCGTTCGTGGCGGTGGCGACCGGCGGTCCGGAGAGGCTCGATTGCTCGCCCAAGGGCGACGCCCCCGGCTTTGTACGTATCCTCGACGACAAGACGCTCGCCATTCCCGACCGGCCGGGCAACAATCGCATCGACGGGTATCGCAACATCCTGCGTGATCCGCGTATCGCGCTGCTGTTTCTGATTCCCGGCGTGGGCGAAACGTTGCGGGTTAACGGCCGCGCCGCGATCTCGATCGATCCCGAACTGATGCAAAGTTTTGCCGTCAACGGCAAGCTGCCGCGCAGCGTGCTGATCGTGCATATCGAGACCATCTTTTTCCACTGCTCGAAGGCAATCGTGCGTTCGAAGCTGTGGGACGAAAAGTCGAAGATCGACCGCAAGAGTCTGCCGAGCACCGGTACCATCATCGCGGAAGTAAGCCAGGGTAAGCTCGGCGGCGAGACTTACGACCGCGACGCGCCGGAGCGAATCAAGGCGATGCTTTATTAGTTTCGCCTGTCCATCCGCACGCGGCCAGCGCCTCACGCATATGCGCCGGCACCGGCGCAGTGACCGCAAATTGCGGCTTGTTTTTGAATATCGGCACCACGATCTCGCGCGAATGCAGATGCAACGGCGGGCCACCTGTGCGCGGCGCGCGGCCGTAGATGTTGTCGCCGAGTATCGGCCAGCCCATCTCGGCGCAATGCACGCGCAACTGATGCGTCCGCCCGGTCAGCGGCTCGAGCGCAAGCCAAGCGAGGCCGCCGCCGCGCCCCATAACCTTCCACGTCGTCACCGCCGGCTGGCCATGCGGGTCCGGCTTCATCCACCAGCCGCGGCTCTCGTCGAGCTTGCCGAGCGCAATGTCGATTTGGCCCGTGTCGGCGTCCACCGTGCCCTCGACCACCGCCCAATAGGTCTTGCCGATCTTGCCTTGCTTGAACAGCTTGCCGAGCAGCGCGAGCGCCTTGCGGTGGCGGCCGAGCACCAGGCAGCCGGAGGTGTCGCGGTCGAGCCGGTGCGCCAACGCGGGCGCGCGCGGCAGGCCGAAGCGCAGCGCATCGAAATGGTCCTCCAGGCTCTCGCCGCCCTTCGGCCCGCGATGCACCGCGAAGCCCGCCGGCTTGTCGATCACCAGCATCAACCCGTCGCGATAGAGCAGGCGGCCAAGCATCTCTTCCGGTGTCATGCCGAAACGGCTATCACGGGCGCGCCATGGACGCACTATGAACGACAGCACCCCAAAAAGCTGGTGGAAGCGCCTGAGCGGCGGGCTCAAGCGCACCTCGTCGTCGCTCGGCGGCGCGATCGCCGACTTGATCTCGAAGCGCAAGCTCGATGCTGGCGCAATCGAGGAACTGGAACACGAATTGATCCGCGCCGATCTGGGGCCCGAGTTTGCCGCCCGCATGGCCGCCGCACTGGCCGGAGGCCGCTTCGACAAGGCGATCGCGCCCGACGACGTGAAGGAGGTGCTCGCCGGTGAAATTGAAAATGTGCTCGCGCCGGTGGCCAAGCCGCTTGAAGTGACCGCGCGACCGTTCATCATCCTGGTGGCCGGCGTCAACGGCTCCGGCAAGACCACCACCATCGGCAAGCTTGCCGCCAGGTTCCGCAAGGAAGGCAAAAGCGTGATGATGGTCGCGGGCGATACCTTCCGCGCCGCGGCTATCGATCAATTGAAAATCTGGGGCGAACGCACCGGCGCGAGCGTCATGGCGCGCGAGCCGGGCGCCGATGCCGCGGGGCTGGCTTTCGACGCGCTCGCCGCCGCCAAGACGAATGGCGTCGATATCGTGCTGGTCGATACCGCCGGGCGCCTGCAGAACCGCACCGAGCTCATGAGCGAGCTGGAAAAAATGGTGCGCGTGATGCGCAAGGTCGAGCCGGCGGCGCCGCATGCCGTTTTGCTGGTGCTCGACGCGACCGTGGGCCAGAACGCGCTCAGCCAGGTCGACATCTTCGGCAAGATCGCGGGCGTCACGGGATTGGTCATGACCAAGCTCGACGGCACCGCGCGCGGTGGCATTCTGGTAGCGATCGCCGCCCGCTTCGGCCTGCCGGTGCATTTCATCGGCGTCGGCGAGGGCGTCGAGGATCTCAGCCCGTTCACCGCGCGCGATTTCGCGCGTGCCATAGTTGGGCTGGAGGATTAACCGTCATGCCCGGCCTTGTGCCGGGCATCCACGCATTTAAATGTTGAAATTAGGATAGACGTGGATGGCCGGGACAAGCCCGGCCATGACGACTAAGGAAGCCGATGTCCGAAAAGAAAAAACTTAATCCCATCCTCAAACTGGTTCTCGATATCGGGCCGCTGATATTGTTCTTCGCCGCCAACGCGCGCTTCGGCATTTTCGCCGCTACCGCCGGGTTCATGGTGGCGGTGCTGATCGCGCTCGCGGTGTCCTATGCCTTGACGCGGCATATCGAGGTGATGCCGATCGTTACCGCGATCATTGTGCTGATTTTCGGCGGGCTGACGCTGGTGCTGCACGACGAGCTGTTCATCAAGCTCAAGCCGACCATCATCTATCTTCTGTTCGGCGGCACGCTGCTCGGCGGGCTGGCGCTGGGCAAGCCGCTGCTTGGCATGGTGTTCGACCAGATGTTCCATCTCACCGACGAAGGCTGGCGCAAGCTCACCTGGCGCTGGGCGCTGTTCTTTTTCGCGCTCGCGGTGCTGAACGAAATCGTCTGGCGCACCCAGACGACCGATTTCTGGGTCAGCTTCAAACTGTTCGGCGTGGTGCCGCTGACGTTTCTGTTCGGTGCGCTGCAAATGCCGCTGATCAACAAATACAGCGTCGAGCGGAAAGAATAGGCGCTAGAGTCTGGTCCATCCAGACTGAACTAGTTCCGTCCCTAACATTTTTCTTGCGCATGATCTTTTCCGAAAACCGGTTCCCACTTTTCGGGATCATGCGCTAGCGCATTCTCGATTTCATTGCGATCGTCGCGCCATCTACGACGAACTTGCCGTAGCCGTGGTGGTGGATCGTCTTCGGATTTCTTTGCGCCGGATCAATCCAGGCCTTGAGCACTTCAAGAATGAACAGGTTGTGGCGGTTCTCCAGCCGCCGATCGACGACTTTGCATTCGAGATTGGCAAAACACTCTGCCACCAGCGGGGGCGCCACGCGCTCGGCCGGCAGCGGCGTCAGGCCGAAAGCGGCAAACTTATCGAGATCGCGGCCGGACGAATTGCCGATTTTCACTACCTTCGCCGCCAACTTGCGCCCCGGCACGGCGATTACGCATTCGGCGGTCGCGTGCAGCGCGTCGAAGCTGTAGTTGGCGCTACTGCAAATGCAGGCCACCAGCGGCGGCTCGAACTCGACCATCATGTGCCAGGACATGGTCATGATGTTGGCGCGGCCTTTGCGCGCGGTCGTCAGCAGAACGACCGGGCCGGGCTCGATCAATTGATAAACCTTGGATAAAGGCAGCGCCTTCAACGCGCCGTTGCCTTGGCGATTTCCGGCTCCAGCACCCGGGCGAGATTGTCGGCGGTGACCGGCCCGACCAGTTTGTAAGCGATGGTGCCGTCGCGGCCGATCAGATAAGTCTCCGGCACGCCATAGACGCCCCAATCGATCGACGTGCGGCCGCTGGCGTCGGTGCCGACGGCGACAAACGGATTGCCGTAACGATTGAGGAAGCGGCGCGCGTTGTCGGTCGGATCCTTGTAATTGATGCCGACCAGCTTGATGCGCTTGTCCGCCGAGAGTTTTTCGAGGAACGGCACCTCGTCGGCGCAGGGTATGCACCAGGACGCCCAGACATTCACCAACGTCACTTCGCCGGGGAACGACGCATTGCTCAGGCCCGGCACGGCCTTGCCGTCGCGGGTGAGCCCGGCGAGCGGCGGCAGATCGGTCTTAGGCGCGGGGTGGCCGATCAGCGCGGACGGCAGGAGGCCGGGATCGCCGGCGCCGAGGCGGATCAGAAACAAGGCCGCCAGCGCGAGAAACGCGATGAGCGGCAGCATCACCAGAATGTTGCGCCGCTTCTTGCTGGAGCTTTCGCTCGCTGCCGAACTCATCGGGAGTCCTTGTGCTGCGAGCGCCGCGTCACGCCGCGCTCCTCGAGATCGCCGAGGATGCGGCGCTGCGTCGAATAATCGAGAACGACCCAGGCGACCATCGTGGCCACCACGAACACCGTCACCGCATAGGCGGCGACGATGAAATCGGCGTGCGGCCCGAGGTTCATGCGCGCACCTCCTGGGCCTGAATGATCCGCATGCTGCGCACGCGCCGGCGCAGGATTTCGTTGCGCATGGCGGCGAGATGTAGCGCGAAGAACAGCAGCGTGAAAGCCACGGCCATGATCAGCAGCGGCCACAGGATGGAGGGATCGATCGCCGAGCCGCCCATGCGCAGGATCGAGGCCGGCTGGTGCAGCGTGTTCCACCAATCGACCGAGAACTTGATGATCGGGATGTTGACCGCCCCGACCAGCGTGAGCACCGCCGCCGCACGCGAGCCGCGGCCGGGATCCTCGGCGGTCCAATAGAGCGCGAGCACGCCGAGATAGAGCAGGAACAGCACCAGCACCGAGGTGAGCCGCGCGTCCCACACCCAATAGGTGCCCCAGGTCGGGCGGCCCCAGAGCGAACCGGTAACCAGGCAGATGAACGTGAACGCGGCGCCGATCGGCGCGGCCGCCTTGCCCGCCACGTCCGCCAGCGGATGCCGCCATACCAGGGTGCCGAGCGCGGCGACGCTCATCAGGCCCCAGCCCATCATGCTGAGCCAGGCCGCCGGCACATGCAGGAACATGATCTTGACGGTGGCGCCCTGCTGATAGTCGTCGGGCGCGCTCATCGCGCGCGTCAGCCCGAATGCGAACAGCACGATGGTCAGCGCCGCCAGCCAGGGCAGCACGCGGTTGACCAGCGTCAGGAAACGCGTGGGATTGGCGAGATCGATGACAGCCATCGGCAGCCTTTTAATCAGACGCGCCGTTCCGGGCAATACCGGCCGGCGGCGAGAATATGCCCAGTCACGGGCCCGGTCGGTTTGATTTGCATCATGCGCCGGCCTGCCATTTCGCCGGCAAAACGGTCATTCCAGGCCGTGGCGAAGCGCAGCCGCCGCGGCGACCGGCCCCAGCACCAGGCTCGCCAAGGATAGCGCACAAAGAATGGTGAAAGGTGGGCCGAATGGCGCGGGCCCTACGACGGCCGCATTGGCCGCGGCGACGCCGAAAATCAGCACCGGAATGGTGAGCGGCAGCACCAAGACCGCCAGCAACAGCCCACCGCGCCGCAGCGCTACCGAAAGCGCCGCGCCGATCAGGCCGATGAAGGTGAGCGCCGGCGTGCCAGCGAGCAAGGTCAGCGCCACCGTGCCCATGGCGCGCAGTTCCACGTTGAGCATGAGGCCGAGCACCGGGCTGATCACGACCAGCGGCAATGCCGTGGTCAGCCAATGCGCGATGGCCTTGGCCGCCACCGCCAATTCGAGCGGCATGCCGCCTGTCATCAAGAGGTCGAGCGATCCGTCTTCATGGTCGGTGGCGAACAGCCGGTCGAGCGCGAGCAGGCTTGCCAGCAAGGCGCCGAGCCACAAGATCGCCGGGCCGATGCGCGCCAGCAAAGCGAGGTCGGGGCCGAGCGCGAACGGCATCATGGTGACCACGATCAGGAAGAACAGCGCGCCCATCAGCGCGCCGCCGCCGACGCGGATGGCGAGCCGCATGTCGCGGACGACGAGGGCGGTAAAGGCGCTCATGCCGCGCCTATTTTCAGTTCGCGGGCGCGCTCAAGCCCGATTGGCCCATGCGCGGCGGCCACGATCATGCCGCCGCCGCCGAGGTGGTCGCGCATCAAATCGGCCAGCCGATTTTGCGACGGCACGTCGAGCGCCGAGGTCGGCTCGTCCAGAAGCCAGAGCGGCCGCGGCACGGCAACCAACCGCGCGATCGACAGCCGCCGTCTTTGCCCGGCCGACAAATAGGCGGCCGGCAGGTTGGCGAGCGGCGCGAGGTCGACCGCGGCCAGCGCAGGGTCGATGGGGAGATCAGCGCTGCCGAGATAGCGCGCCCAGAATTGCAGGTTTTCGCCGACCGT
>PMAF01000193.1:0-30431 GCA_003152455.1 Hyphomicrobiales bacterium | reverse complement strand
CTGAAATTGAGGTCCGCGAACACCTCGCGCCCACCCCGGCTGCAAACCAGATTATCGCCCTTGAGCTGCATCAGGCGCGCTTTAGCCTGCCCGCGCCCGGCGGGAAAGCCGTGCCGGCCGCGGAAAACGCCGATATCTTGCGCATTTTTTCGGAAGTTCCTCGTTAATATGGCGTCCGGCGCAAAAAGCCCTTATAAGCCCGCCGTTATGGCGTTACCTTCGTGGAATTCGGGCGCAAGCCTGTCCGGCGAGAAAACCTTTGTCTTGCTATGGGCTTAGACCGAACCGGCGCCATTGTCCCGACCGGGAATGGAAACCCTCGACATGACTTCCCTCGACAGTTTTAGATGCTGCAAGACCCTCCAGGTCGGTAGCAAAACTTACGCCTATTTCAGTCTCCCAACCGCCGAGCGGAACGGCCTCAAAGGGATTTCCCGCCTGCCGTTCTCGATGAAGGTGCTGTTGGAAAACCTGTTGCGCAACGAAGACGGGCGTACGGTGACCAAGGACGACATCAAGGCCGTCGCCGAATGGCTCAAGACCAAGACGTCGGAGCACGAATTCGCGTTCCGCCCGGCCCGCGTGCTGATGCAGGATTTCACCGGCGTGCCGGCGGTGGTCGATCTCGCCGCCATGCGCGACGCCATGAAAGAACTCGGCGGCGACCCCAAGAAGATCAATCCGCAGGTGCCGGTCGATCTCGTCATCGATCACTCGGTGGCGGTGACCTTCTTCGGCAACAATCAAGCCTTCAAGAAGAACGTCGACGAGGAATATCGGCAGAACCAGGAACGCTACAAGTTCCTGAAGTGGGCGCAGCGCTCGTTCGATAATTTCAACGTCGTGCCGCCCGGCACTGGCATCTGCCACCAGGTCAACCTCGAATACCTGTCGCGCGTGGTCTGGAGCAAGAAGGACAAGGTGAAGGTGGACGGCAAGGTCGTCACCATGGATATCGTCTATCCCGACACCGTGGTCGGAACCGACTCGCACACCACAATGGTCAACGGTCTATCGGTGCTCGGCTGGGGCGTCGGCGGCATCGAGGCGGAAGCCGCCATGCTCGGCCAGCCGCTGTCGATGACGTTGCCCGAAGTGATCGGGTTCAAACTGGCCGGCAGGCTCAAGGAAGGCGTCACCGCCACCGACCTGGTGCTCACCGTCACCGAAATGCTGCGCAAGCGCGGCGTGGTCGGCAAGTTCGTCGAATTTTTCGGCCCCGGCCTTACCCATCTTACGATCGCCGACCGCGCCACGATCGGCAACATGGCGCCGGAATACGGCGCCACCTGCGGCTTCTCGCCGATCGACGACGACACCATCCGCTTCCTCAAGGACACCGGCCGCCCTGCCGACCTGATCAAGCTGGTGGAAGCCTACGCCAAGGCGCAGGGCATGTTCCGCGTCAAGACCACGCCCGACCCGATGTTCACCGACATTCTCAAATTGGAATTGGGTTCGGTCGAGGCCTCGCTCGCCGGCCCCAAGCGTCCGCAGGACCGCGTGTCGTTGAAGGAAGTGAAGGCCGGCTTCACCAATTCGATGGACAAGGAATTCAATAAAACCACCGACCCGAGAAAACGCGTGCCGGTCGCGGGCAAGAACTACGACCTCGGCAATGGCGACGTGGTGATCGCGGCGATCACCTCCTGCACCAATACGTCCAACCCGAACGTGATGATCGGCGCCGGTCTGCTCGCCCGGAAAGCGGCGGCCAAAGGCCTCACCGCCAAACCCTGGGTCAAGACCTCGCTCGCGCCGGGCTCGCAGGTCGTGGCCGAATATCTCGAGAAAGCCGGCTTGCAGAAGGACCTCGACAAGATCGGGTTCAATCTGATCGGCTTCGGCTGCACCACCTGCATCGGCAACTCCGGTCCGCTGCCGGAAGAGATTTCCGAGGCGGTCAACGAGAACGATCTGGTGGCGGCCGCGGTGCTTTCGGGTAACCGCAACTTCGAAGGCCGCGTGAACGCCGACGTGCGCGCCAACTATCTCGCTTCGCCGCCGCTCGTCGTCTCCTACGCCATCGCCGGCTCGATGTATGTGGACCTGGCCAAGGATCCGCTCGGCACCGATCAGAACGGCAAGAAGGTCTACCTCAAGGACATCTGGCCCTCGAACAAGGAAATCGGCGAGTTCGTGGCCAAGAACGTCACGCGCCAGATCTTCACCAAGAAATACGCCGACGTTTTCAAAGGCGACGCCAACTGGCGCAAGATCGCGGTCAAGGGCGGCATGACCTATGAGTGGGACGATCGCTCAACCTACGTGCAGAACCCGCCGTATTTCGAAGGCATGGACAAGCGCCAGCGGCCGATCGAAGATATCGTCGACGCCCGCGTGCTCGGGCTGTTCCTCGACTCGATCACCACCGACCACATCTCTCCGGCGGGATCGATCAAGGAAGCGAGCCCGGCCGGCGAATACCTGCGCGATCACCAGGTCCGTCCGAAGGACTTCAACCAATACGGCACCCGTCGCGGCAATCATCAGGTCATGATGCGCGGCACTTTCGCCAACATCCGCATCAAGAACCAGATGGTGCCGGGCGTCGAAGGTGGCGTCACCATCCACTATCCGTCGAAGCAGAAGATGACGATGTACGACGCGGCGATGAAGTACAAAGCCGACAACGTCCCGCTCGTCATTTTCGCCGGCAAGGAATACGGCACCGGCTCGTCGCGCGACTGGGCCGCCAAGGGCACCGTGCTGCTCGGCGTGCGCGCGGTCGTCACCCAGTCGTTCGAGCGCATCCACCGTTCCAACCTGATCGGCATGGGCGTGATGCCGCTGGTATTCGAGGAGGGCACGTCCTGGCAGTCGCTCGGCATGAAGGGCGACGAGCAGGTCACCATCCGCGGCCTGCACGGCGACCTCAAGCCGCGTCAACGGCTGATCGCCGAGATCGTTGCCGGCAACGGCACGCTCAAGCGCGTGCCGCTGATCTGCCGCATCGATACCGCGGACGAGCTCGATTATTTCAAGAACGGCGGAATTCTGCAGTACGTGCTGCGTCATCTGGCCGGTTAATCGGCTTTTTGGCCGCGGCCTTGCCGTTAAAGCCGCTCACCGCGAAGTGAGTGGCGGGTGATCGGCGAGGCGTTCTATATGGTGTCACGCCGGGCATGGGGATCGTGGGATCGGCATGAATTATCGCCACATCGCCGTTGCGGGCGCATTGATCTGCACCGCCTCGATGCTGCCACCGCCCGCTAGCGCGGGCGAGCCGCGCGCCGTCATCGAATTGTTCACCAGCCAGGGCTGCTCGTCCTGCCCCGCCGCCGACAAGATTCTGGGCGAGCTGGCGCGCGATCCGACGCTGCTCACCATGAGCCTGCCGGTCGATTACTGGGACTATCTGGGCTGGAAGGACACGCTCGCGCTGCACGGCCATTCCGATCGCGAGCGCGCCTATGCCGATACGCGCGGCGACCGCGAGGTCTTCACGCCGCAGGTCGTGGTCAACGGCATCGTACCGGTGCTGGGCAGCGACGAGGCGGCGATCGAAAAGGCGATCGCGCAGACGCGCCAAAGCGCGGCGCCGTTGACGTTGCCGGTAACGCTGACCGTGGCGGACGGCAAAGTGTTCGTGACTATTCCCGCGGCCAACGGTGAGCATGGCAGCGCCGGCATCTGGCTTTGCCCGATCACCGGCACGGTGCAGGTGGCGATCGAACGTGGCGAGAACCGCGGCCACACGCTCGCCTACACCAATGTGGTGCGCCGCTGGGTGAAGCTCGGCGAATGGAACGGCAACGCGGAAACGTTCAGCGTGCCGGTCGCCAGTCTTCCCAATGCCGATTTTTCCGTGCAGGACATCGACCGCGTCGCGGTGATCGTGCAAAGCGGCCCCGACGCCAAGCCGGGCCTGATGCTCGGCGCCGCCATCGCAACCTTGCACTAACTGTTATTCCGTCATTCCGGGGCGCGCTGAAAGCGCGAACCCGTTGGCGCGCGTTCCGGCATGACGAGTACAAAAAAATTCGGGCCGGCGAATGGCCGGCCCGAAGGCTTAGGGGATTGAACCGTACGCGGAACTCAAACTGGCCCGGTCGGCTGAGCCCCGGGGGGCTGGGGGGCTGAGGAATCCGGAACTCGAACCGGACCGGGCCTTTGAGGCAACGACCGATTTATCCCAACCCAGCGTGACCGGCGATTGACCGAAATAGGGCGTTATTGTGGGGGCTTTAACGACTTCGTGATCGGCAAAACATCGTTTTGCGCGTTTCCGCAGCATTTATTGCCGAAATGAGCCTCTTGCCGTGGGCGCCCCCCGGGGCGATCATTGGCCCGACAAAAGGAGGCGCCGCATGACGTTCGGTTCCGGCGAAATCGATCCCAGCCAGTCCCTCGGGGGCGGATCCCCGGCGCGAATCAGCACCGCCCCCTTCAATCAAGTCACCTTCAGCCGCCGCGAGCTCAAGCGCATCCTCGATCTCTACGGCCGCAAAGTCGCCGCCGGGGAATGGCGCGATTACGCCATCGACTTCCTGAAAGACCGCGCGGTGTTTTCGGTATTTCGCCGCGCGTCGGAAGTACCGCTCTACCGCATCGAGAAAAATCCCAAGCTGTCGCGCCGCCAGGGCGCCTACAGCGTGATCTCGGCGACCGGCCTGATCGTGCGCCGCGGCCACGAACTCGACCGCGTGCTGCGCGCGATCGATCCGCTGTCGCTGGTGGCAAACTAAAAATTACGGCTCGGTCGCGCCGCCATCGCCCAGCGCGCGCTGCATCAGCACGCTGTCGAGCCAGCGGCCATGCTTGAAGCCGACATCTTGCAGAATGCCGACATGACGGAAGCCGGCAGCTTCGTGCAGGCCGATCGACGCCGCCTCCTTGGTTGAATCGCCAATCACCGCGATCATCTGCCGGAAGCCGCCGGTTGCGGCCGCCTCGATCAAAGCGTTGAGCAGAGTGCGGCCAACGCCGCGGCGCTGAATGTCAGGCGCGATATAGACCGAATCCTCCACGGTCAGCCGATAGGCCGGCCGCGCCCGGTAAGGTCCGGCATAGGCGTAGCCGGCAAGGGCGCCGTCGAGTTCGGCCGCGATATAGGGGAAGCCTCGGCCGACGAGATCGTTCATGCGCCGCGCCATTTCCGTTTGGTCCGGCGGCGTCAGTTCGAACGACGCCGTGCCGTGCTCGACCGCGTGCGCATAGATGCGGGTGATGGCCGGAATATCGGAGGTTCTGGCGGCGCGGACGGCGAGGGTCATGCGTCGGCGAGGTTACCAAAAGCAAACGCCCCGGCACTAGGCCGGGGCGCTCAACTGGTATCGGTCCGAGCGCGTTAGCGCCGGTCGCCCATAAAGCGCAGCAGGAACAGGAACAGGTTGATGAAGTCGAGATAGAGCGTCAGCGCGCCCATCACGGCCTTGCGGCCGGAGATGGTGCCGTCGTCATTGGCGCTATACATCTCCTTGATCTTCTGGGTGTCCCAGGCGGTCAGGCCGGCGAAGATCAGCACGCCGATCGCCGAGATGGCGAAGTCGAGCCCGTGACTGCCCAGGAACATGTTGACGACCATCGCCAGGATGAGCCCGAACAGGCCCATGATCAGGAACGACCCGATCGGCGAGAGATCGCGCTGCGTGGTGTAGCCGTAGAGGCTGAGTGCGCCGAACGACGCCGCCGAGATGAAGAAGGTGCGGGTGATCGACGCGCCCGTATATTGCAAGAAGATCGTCGACAGCATCAGTCCAAGCAGCCCGGCATAAAGCATGAATAGGCCGAGCGCCGTGCTCGCCTGCAGCTTGTTGATGCGGAAGCTCAGGAAGAACACGATGCCGAGTGTGCCGATGAATAGCACGATTGGCATCGGACCGGCGTAGACCGCCTGACCGAATGGCGTCAGTCCAGTGATGCCACGCGCTGTCACTACAATGGCGTCGCCGCCAGCAGCTTGAAATGCTAACCATGAGACAACGCCGGTAAGAGCGACGCCGCTGGCCATATAATTGTAGATGCGGATCATGTAGGCGCGCAGGCCTACATCGATCGCGGCTGCTTGCCCGGTGCCGATGCCGCGGGCAGCTACGTTACGGTCGAAGTCCGACATCGAAGTTCCCTCTCTTTGTCCCAGCTTTTCGCCGGTCGCGTCAGACGCGGTCGGCGGAAGCCGTCGCGTTCGTAGCCTAAATCTAGTGTGGGCCAAGCCTGTACGCCAGATATGGCTCGATCATGGCCTGGCATTATTGCCAATAATTAACGGCCGTTACGGGCATTATAGCCGAAAACACCCGACTTTATCAGGCGCGCGCGGACACGCGTCGGAATGCCGCAAATCCTAGAGATTCCTCAATACCCGGGCCGGTTTCTGGCCCAATGCCGAGGAGGTGCCGATGAGCCCTAGCGCAACCGTGATCACCACCGCGGCCAGCGCCGCCGCCACGGCCGGTAATGGCTGCCAGGCGAAAGACAGGTGCATGAGGTCGGCCACGATCAGCCAGCCGGCGAGCGAACCGGCCAGCATGCCGAACAACGCGGTGGCGGTGCCGAGCAGCAAATATTCGATGGTATAGGCGGCGAGCAGCCGCGCCCGCGTGGCGCCGAGCGTCTTGAGGATCACCGCGTCATAGACCCGGTGGCGGTGACCGGCAGCAAGCGCGCCGCCCAGCACCAGCGCCGCCACCAGCAAAGTGAGCGCGCTGGCGCCGCGGATCGCCAGCACCAGATTGACGACGATGGCCCCGATCGCTTCCAGTGCGTCCTTCACCCGCACGGCGGTGACCATGGGAAAGCTATCTGCGACCGCGCGCACGATGGATCCCTCCTGCGCCGGCGTGCCGCCATCGGGGTAGGTGAGGGTGGCGAGATGGGTTGCCGGCGCGCCGTCGAAGGCGTGCGGCGAAAACACCATCACGAAATTGATGCCGAGGCTCTCCCAGTCGACGGTGCGCATGTTGGCGATGCGTGTGGTGATGTTGCGGCCGAGCACGTTGACGGTGACCGGGTCGCCGAGCTTGAGGCCGAGGCCGTCGGCGATTTTCTTTTCGAACGACAGCAGCGGCGGACCGTCGTAGTCCGGCCCCCACCACTTGCCTTCGACCAGCCGCGATCCGGACGGGATCGTGCCCGAATAGGTGATGCCGCGGTCGCTTTGCAGCACCCAGGCGGCGCCCTCTTTCGGCTTGATATTTTCGGCCGGGATGCCGTTGGCGGAGACGATGCGTCCGCGCAGCATCGGCACTTCCTCGAGCTTGGCTCCCGGCGCCTGCGCGCGCACGAAAGCGTCGAAGCGGCCGGCCTGGTCGGCCGGAATGTCGAGGAAATAGAACGACGGCGCCTTGGCCGGCAGCTCGGCCGCGAGTTGCTGGTGCAGATTGGCGTCGATCTCGATCACGGTGACCAGCAGCGCGATGCCCAAGCCGAGCGAGAGCACGATGGTGGGCGTCAGCGCGCCCGGCCGGTGGATATTGGCGATGGCCATGCGCAGCACGGTCGAGCGTGCGCGCGGCGCGTGGCGGGCTGCCAGCATCAGCAGCCCGGCCACCAGCCGCAGGGTGACGAACACGCCGGCCGCGACGCCGACATAGACGATCGCGACGCGCCGGTCGTAGGCCAGCGCGACGGCGAGCACGACCAAGGCTACCGCCGCGATGGCCGTCAGCGCGATATAGATTTTCCGCGGCCAGCGCGGCTGCGGCGCCACCGTGTCGCGGAACAGCGCGCCGACCGGCACGTCATGGGCGCGGCCGAGCGGCCAGAGCGCGAAGGCAAGCGCCGTCATCAAGCCATAGACCAGCGCCAGCACAAGCTCGGCCGGATGCACCGCCGGTTCGAGCGGCAGCGGGATGATCGCGCCGAGCGTCCACGAAATCAGGAACGGCAGGATCGCGCCCAGCGCCATGCCGATGGCGCCTCCGACCGCCGCCAGCATCAGCACCTGCGTGAGGTAGACGGCGAAGACCCGGTCGCCGGAAGCTCCGAGCGCTTTCAGAGTGGCGATGGTCTCGCGCCGGCGCTCGAGATGGCTTTTCACCGCATTGCCGACGCCGACGCCGCCGACCAGGAGCGCGGTCAGCCCGACGATGGTCAGGAATTGCGTGAAGCGTTCGACATTGCGTTCGAGCTGCGGCGAGGCATTGCTGCGGTCGCGGATGTCCCAGCCGGCCTCGGGGAAAGCGCTACGCGCCTGCGCCGTCACCGCCTTAGCCGCGGCGTCGGTCGTGTCGTTGGCGGGCAGGCGCAGGCGATAGTGCCAATGCACCAGGCTGCCGGGCTGCAACAATCCTGTGGCGCGCAAGGCGTCCTGGCTCACCAGCAGCCGCGGCCCGAAGCCGATGCCGCCGGCGAGCTTGTCCGGCTCGCTGGTCAACGCCGCGCGGATTTCGAAATTTGCATTGCCGACGGTCAGCCGCGCCCCGGGCTTGATACCGAGCCGCGCCAGCAGGACCGGGTCGGCGGCGGCGCCGAACGTGCCGTCGCGTTGCGCCAGCGCGGCGGCGAGCGTGCCGGGCGGATCGAGCACGGCTTGTCCAAATAGCGGATAGGCATTGTCCACAGCCTTCATCTCGACCAGTGTGGCCTTGCCGTCGGGGTTACGCGCCATCGCGCGCAAAGTGGCGGCGCTCGACACTTTGCCATGGCGGTCGAGGAAGGCCTGCTCGTCCGGCGTAACTTCCTGCTGGACCAGCGTAAACGACAGATCGCCGCCGAGGATGACCTGACCCTGGCGGCCGAGTCCGTCCGCCAGACTCGCCGCCAGCGAGCCGACGCCGGCGATCGCCATGCTGCCGAGCGCGATACACGTGATGAACACATAGAACCCGCGCAACCCGCCGCGCATTTCCCGCAACGCAAAGCGTAACGGCAGCCATCGAATGCCGTCACGCGTATTTGCGCTCGCAGCAAGGCTCATGGCGCGCTCACGCCGTCGATGTGGCCGGAGCGCAACCGCACGATCCGCCCGCAGCGCGCGGCGAGCGCGGAATCGTGCGTGACCAGCACCAGCGTGGAGCCGCGCTTGGCCTGACCTGCGAACAACAGATCGATGATCTGCTTGCCGGTATCCTCGTCGAGATTTCCGGTCGGCTCGTCGGCCACCAAAATCGCCGGATCGGGCGCCAGCGCGCGCGCGACCGCCACGCGCTGCTGCTCGCCACCGGAAAGCTCGGCCGGGTAGTGATGCAACCGCTCGCCTAGGCCGACGCCGAGGAGTTCGTTGCGCGCGCGTTCCTGCGCGTCGGCGACGCCGGCCAATTCCAGCGGCACCGCGACGTTTTCCAGCGCGGTCATGGTGGGGATCAGGTGGAACGACTGGAATACGATTCCGACGTGACGCCCCCGGAAGCGCGCCAGCGCGTCTTCGTCGAGCGCATTCAAGTCTTCGCCGGCGACCGCCACCGCTCCGGTGTCGCTGCGCTCCAGCCCCGCCATCACCATCAGCAGCGTGGATTTGCCCGACCCGGACGGTCCGACCAGGCCGATTGCCTCGCCGCTGCCTATATTCAGGTCGATGTCTTTGAGAATATGAACGCGGGCCGCCCCCTGCCCAAGCGAAAGATTGACGTCGGCAAGTCTGATTGCGGCTAGCGCAATGGCCGGCCCCGCCTGGGAAGGTGCTTTCATGTGGTTCTACCGTTCACGACCCCGCACATATGGGACGAAACTCCGCCGGGGCCAATGCCTTGCGGCGTTGGCGCTCGCCGCGCTGGTCTTTGCATATACCGGCGGCGCTCGGGCTGCCGCCGACCGGCCGGTGAAAATCGTGGTGCTCGGCGATTCTCTAAGCGCCGGTTTGGGGCTGCCGGCGGACGCCGTATTCCCGGCCCGACTGGCGCAGGCCCTGAAAGCGAAAGGCATCCCCGTCAGCGTCGCCAATGCCGGGGTGTCGGGCGATACCGCCTCGGGTGGGCTCGGCCGCCTGGACTGGTCGGTGCCGGACGGTACCGATGCCGTGATCGTCGAGCTCGGCGCCAACGATGCGCTGCGCGGGATTGACCCGAAGCTCACAAAGACGGCGTTCGACACCATCCTGAACAAGCTCAAGGAACGTCATATCGCCGTCTTGTTGGCGGGCATGGAGGCGCCGCGCAACATGGGGTCCGACTATGTGCAAGCCTTCGATGCCATTTATCCGGCGCTTGCTTCGAGTCATCCAGTCGCCTTTTATCCATTCTTCCTTGACGGCGTGGCCGCCGACCCGAAACTCAATCAGGGCGACGGCCTGCACCCGAACGCCGCCGGCGTCGACGTAATCGTGGCGCGCATGCTGCCGCAGGTCGAGGAATTGATTGCCCGCGTGCGTGCGGCGCGCGGACAATAGCCCGAAAGACTCTAAAATGCCGCGTCTCTTTACCGGCGTCGAAATTCCCGCCGACGTTGGACAGGCGCTCGGCATGCTGCGCGGCGGATTGCCGGGCGCGCGCTGGATCGATCCGGAGAATTACCACCTGACGCTGCGTTTCATCGGCGACGTGGACGACGTGACCGCCCAGCAGATCGCCTTGATGCTCGGCCGCGTCAAGCGCGGCGCGTTCGATCTTTACCTGGAAGGTTTGATGTCGTTCGGCGGCCGCAAGCCGCGCGCGGTCGTCGCAGCGGTCGGGCAGGCGCAAGCCTTGCTCGACGTGCAGGCCGAGCACGAACGGCTGATGCAGCGCATCGGATTGGAGCCGGAGGGACGAAAATACACGCCACACGTGACGCTGGCGCGCTTGCGCGATTCCTCGAGCCCCGCGGTCGCCGAATATCTTTCGGCGCGCGGGCTTTTCCGCACCCCGGCGTTCCGTGTCTCGCGCTTCGTGCTGTATTCGGCGCGCGCCTCGGTCGGCGGCGGCCCTTATGTGGTCGAGGCAAGCTATCCGCTCAACTAGACAAAGTCCGTCATTCCGGGGCGCGCACGAAGTGCGCGAACCCGGAATCCATAACCCCAGCGCTGCAGAGTATGGATTCCGGGCCCATCGCTTCGCGATGTCCCGGGATGACGAAAATATTATTCACGCCGGCCGCAACAAACGCGACTGCGCCTCGAAGATGGCGCCGGCGACCCCGTAGCTGTCGGCCACGGCCTCGCGTATCAGCGAGAGCGGCGTCGACTGCGGCGGGTCAACTTCGCCGGTGACGCTGCCGAAGTCGAACGAAAATTCCGCCTCGAACTTGCGGGCGAGTTGCTGCATACGCTGGTTCTCGGCGAGGCAGTCCATGCGCAAAGACGTGATGCCGCGATTACGCGCGGAGAGCAGCGTGCGCTGGAGCAGTTCGGTTCCCACGCCGTGGCTCTGCCAGGGCTGCTCGATGCTGAAGGCGGCTTCCCCGTCATGCGAGAACAGCGGTCCATTGTGCCGCAGCTCGGCAGCGCCGCGCAGCACGCGGTCGACGAAGAAGCCGTGCACCACGACGCCGACTTCGTTGGCGGTCGCCGCGTGGCGAGCGATGACCTCGTCCGACACGGCGCCGGAAAAGCGCCGATAGCGGCTTTCGCGGTCGAGACGGAGCAAATGATCGCGATAGGCGTCGGTCTCGCCAATCCACAATTTGCGGATGGTTCCGCCGTCGGGCAACAGTTCGCTCATATTGGTTTTCCTGACCTTCATATCCTGCATTGTCGTGCTTCTCGCGGAGACCGCCGCGAATCTCCCGTCCAAGCTATATGGTGCAATGCAGCAAAAAGACGACCGATTTCCGACAGGCAGGACCCTTTCCTGCAAAAACTGCATGACTAACAAGGCATTAACCTATTTTTTTGCAGCTAAAGCTGCGGCAAATCCTGCAGTATCGCGGGCAGTCCGGGGGCCTTCGCATTTATGCTCGATTTACAGACGGCGCGGTTCACCTTAGTTCTCGCGTCACGCCGCGCCCTGCCTGCAATGCACACCGGCGACGCTCCGCTCGCCTGGTCCGCAATGTCTTAACGTCATGTCCGACACCTTCAGCACGCGTTACGCGGCGCTTATCGCCGCCGGAGAAATTGAGGCCGATCCGGGCCAGGCGATGCTGGCAGCGCAGCTGGCGGCGCTGGCGCGGCGTCTCGACCAGCGCCGGCTGGCGCGAAAATCGTCTTCGCTCGGCTGGTTGTTCGCCAAAAGCCAGCAGGCCGGCCCGCCGCTGAAGGGGCTTTACGTCTATGGCGACGTCGGCCGCGGCAAGACCATGCTGATGGACCTGTTTTTCGAAACCAGCGCGGTGCGGCAAAAGCGCCGCGTCCATTTCCACGAGTTCATGGCCGACGTGCACGAGCGCGTTCACACATACCGGCAGGAGATCAAAAGCGGCTCGCTGCCC
Organism: Hyphomicrobiales bacterium; assembly: GCA_003152455.1. Taxonomy (GTDB): domain Bacteria; phylum Pseudomonadota; class Alphaproteobacteria; order Rhizobiales; family Xanthobacteraceae; genus Pseudolabrys. The sequence goes on along the minus strand of PMAF01000193.1, from coordinate 18,206 downwards.
GAACAGGATCCGATCCAGCGTGCCGCCGCCGCCATCGCCGAGGAAATCTGGCTGCTGTGTTTCGACGAGTTTCACGTCACCGACATTGCCGACGCCATGATCCTCGGCCGCCTGTTTACGCGGCTGTTCGAGCTCGGCATCGTGGTGGTGGCGACGTCGAATTTGGCGCCCGGAGAGCTCTACAAGGAAGGGCTGAATCGGGCGCTGTTCCTGCCGTTCATCGCGCTGCTGCAGCGGCATTGGGACGTCGTGCGGCTGGATGCGCGCATCGATTTCCGGCTCGAAAAGCTTACCGGCATGCCGACCTGGTATGTGCCGGCCGATGCGAAGGCCAAAGCCGCGCTCGACGAAGCCTGGCGGCTTCTGGCCGGCGAGCACGCGGGCGCGCCCCATGAACTGGTGGTGAAGGGCCATATCGTGCGGGTGCCGAAAGTGGCGATGGGCGTCGCCCGCTTTTCATTCGACGACCTCTGCGCGCAGCCGCTGGCGGCGGCCGACTACCTAAAGATCGCGCACGAATTCCATACTGTTATCCTCGACCATATTCCGGTCATGGATCATGCCCGCCGCAACGAGGCCAAGCGCTTCATCATCCTGATCGATACGCTCTACGACCACGCGGTGAAGCTGCTGGCCTCCGCGCAGGCGCAGCCGGACGAGCTTTACACCGCGACCGAGGGCTACGAAGCCAACGAATTCAAGCGCACCGCCTCGCGCCTGATCGAGATGCGTTCGCAATCCTACCTCGGCCTGCCGCACGGGCCGCGCCAGGGTCCGGCGGCCGATACCGGCAAAATCGTGGAAACCTGACGGCGACAAGCATTAACGGCGGTGCCGATTATCATGATGAGCCAGAAGCGTCAGGAGGCGAAGGACCGCCTGCGGTCGGAGAACGATTACCGGGTTAATCTCAAGGCCGAATTGGAGATCAGGCACCTGCACGAAAAAATCGATCATATCCTGACGCGGCAGTGGGAGCGGCTGGCCGAAATCTAGCAAATCCACTGGAGTTGATGCAGGATCCGGTGATCCAGAAACGCTGAGCGCAGGGGATTAGCGGGCCGCTGCCGCGCGCCGCTCAGCCGTATATGGGGCTAGACTCCGGATCAAGACGTCTGCTGGTATAATGTATACACGGCCGTTTCCGTACAGGACCGTATTGCTGCACTACAGCAAACTCGATAAGTCACGCTTGGCCGCGCCCCGCGGCCTCAGCAATTCGAGAGTTTTCCCACCATGGCGCGAAACAAAATTGCGTTGATCGGTGCCGGCCAAATCGGCGGCACGCTCGCCCACCTCATCGGCCTGAAACAGCTCGGCGACGTCGTGATGTTCGACGTCATGGAAGGCATCCCGCAAGGCAAGGCGCTCGATATCGCCGAATCCTCGCCGGTCAATGATTTCGACGCCAAGATCACCGGCACAAACAACTACGAAGCGATCGAAGGCGCCGACATCTGCATCATCACCGCCGGCGTGCCGCGCAAGCCCGGTATGAGCCGCGACGATCTGCTCGACATTAATCTCAAGGTGATGGGACAGGTCGGCGCCGGCATCAAGAAGTACGCGCCCAATGCCTTCGTGATCTGCATCACCAACCCGCTCGACGCCATGGTGTGGGCGCTGCAGAAATCCTGCGGCCTGCCGCAGCAGAAGGTGGTCGGCATGGCCGGCGTGCTCGACTCGGCGCGCTTCCGTTATTTCCTGGCCGACGAATTCAACGTGTCGGTCGAGGACGTCACCGCCTTCGTGCTCGGCGGCCACGGCGACACCATGGTTCCGCTCATCCGCTATTCGGCGGTCGCCGGAATTCCGGTGCCCGACCTGGTGAAGATCGGCTGGACCACGCAGGCGCGCGTTGATGAAATCGTCAAGCGCACCGCCAATGGCGGCGCCGAAATCGTCAATTTGCTCAAGACCGGCTCGGCCTTCTATGCGCCGGCGGCCTCGGCGATCACGATGGCGGAGAGCTATCTGCTCGACAAGAAGCGCGTACTGCCCTGCGCCGCATGGCTCAACGGCGAATACGGCGTCAAGGATCTCTACGTCGGCGTGCCGGTGGTGATCGGCGCCAAGGGCGTCGAGCGCATCGTCGAGATTGAGCTCAACGGCGCCGAGCGCTCCATGTTCGAAAAATCGGTCGCATCGGTGCAGGGCTTGGTCGAGGCCTGCAAGAAGATCGCGCCCAATCTCGCCTAACTAGAGCCGCACCTTTTGGCCGGGAGCATTGCATGAACATTCACGAGTATCAGGCCAAAGCGGTGTTGCGTGAATTCGGAGTGCCGGTGCCGCGCGGGGTGCCGGCCTTCAGCGTCGAGGAGGCGCTCAAGGGTGCCGATGAACTCGGCGGTCCGGTCTGGGTGGTCAAGGCGCAGATCCACGCCGGCGGCCGCGGCAAGGCCGGCGGCGTCAAGGTGGTCAAATCGATCGACGACGTGAAGAAGGAATCCGCGCGCATCCTCGGCTCGACGCTGGTCACGCACCAAACCGGTCCGCAGGGCAAGAAGGTCAACCGGCTCTATATCGAGGAAGGTTCGGCGATCGATCGCGAGTTCTATCTGTCCGCGCTGATCGACCGCGAAACCTCGCGCGTCGCCTTCGTGGTTTCCACCGAAGGCGGCATGGATATCGAGGAAGTGGCGCATAAGACGCCCGAGAAGATCCTGACTTTCTCGGTCGATCCGGCCACCGGCATCATGCCGCATCACGGCCGACGCGTGGCGCAGACGCTCAAGCTCACCGGCGATCTCGCCAAACAGGTCGAGGTCATTCTGCCCAAGCTTTATGCCGCTTTCACCGGCAAGGACATGAGCCTGCTCGAGATCAATCCTTTGGTGGTGACCAAGGACAACAAATTGATCTGCCTCGACGCCAAAGTCGGCTTCGACGACAACGCGCTCTACCGCCATCCCGATATCGTCGCGTTGCGCGATCTCAGCGAGGAAGACGAGAAGGAAACCGAAGCGTCGAAATTCGATCTTAATTACATCGCGCTCGACGGCACGATCGGCTGCATGGTCAACGGCGCCGGTCTCGCGATGGCGACCATGGACATCATCAGGCTCTACGGCATGGCGCCGGCCAACTTCCTCGACGTCGGCGGCAGCGCTACGAAGGAAAAAGTCACCGCGGCGTTCAAGATCATCACCTCCGATCCGAACGTGAAGGGCATCCTGGTCAACATCTTCGGCGGCATCATGAAGTGCGACGTGATCGCGGAAGGCGTGGTGGCGGCGGTGAAGGAAATCGGATTGAAGGTGCCGCTGGTGGTTCGCCTGGAAGGCACCAATGTCGATCTCGGCAAGAAGATCATCGCCGAGTCCAAGCTCAACGTGACATCGGGCGACGATCTCGACGATGCCGCCCAGAAAATTGTCAAAGCCGTGAAGGAGGCCGCGTAATGGCTGTCCTGATCGACAAGAACACCAAGGTGATCTGCCAGGGCTTTACCGGCAAGAACGGCACCTTCCATTCCCAGATGGCGATTGCCTACGGCACCAAGATGGTCGGCGGCACCTCGCCCGGCAAAGGCGGTTCGGTCCATCTCGATCTGCCGGTGTTCGACACGGTCGCGCAGGCGCGCGAGCAGACCGGCTGCGACGCCAGCGTGATCTATGTGCCGCCGCCCGGCGCCGCCGACGCCATCTGCGAAGCGATCCAGGCCGAAATCCCGCTCGTCGTCTGTATCACCGAAGGCATTCCGGTGATGGACATGGTCAAGGTCAAGCGCGCGCTCTCAGGCTCGAAGTCGCGGCTGATCGGCCCCAATTGTCCGGGCGTGATGACGGCCGGCGAATGCAAGATCGGCATCATGCCGGGCAATATCTTCAAGCAGGGCTCGGTCGGTATTGTCTCGCGCTCCGGCACGCTCACTTACGAGGCGGTGTTCCAGACCAGCCGCGAGAACTTGGGCCAAACTACCGCGGTCGGCATCGGCGGCGACCCGGTCAAGGGCACCGAATTCATCGTCGTGCTGGAGATGTTCCTGGCCGATCCGAAGACCACCTCGATCGTTATGATCGGGGAAATCGGCGGCTCGGCCGAGGAAGATGCGGCGCAATTCCTCAAGGACGAGGCTAAACGCGGCCGCAAGAAACCCATGGTCGGCTTCATTGCCGGGCGCACCGCCCCGCCGGGGCGGCGCATGGGCCACGCCGGCGCCATCATTTCCGGCGGCAAGGGCGACGCCGAGTCCAAAATTGCAGCAATGGAATCGGCGGGAATTAAGGTATCACCGTCGCCGGCCCGAATCGGGAAAACCCTGGTAGAAGTGCTGAAATCCTGATTCAGTCCTTAGGTCTTTTGTAGACTTACAGGCGTCATAAATAGCGTTAAAACAGCAGTCCGCCGTTGGATGCCGGTCCCTCAGGCCGTCGCCGCTCGCGACGCGCCGTTTAAAGCCGCCAAGGATCGAACAACCATGTCCCGTCAGGACGCCAATGCAACCTTCGCCCGCACTTCGTTTCTTTACGGCGGCAACGCCGCCTATATCGAAGACCTCTACGCCAAATTCGAGAACGACCCCGCCGCGGTCGACGCTGAATGGCGCGAATTCTTCACCGGCCTAAAGGACGCGCCGGCCGACGTCGAAAAAAGCGCGCGCGGCGCTTCCTGGAAAAAACCGAATTGGCCGCCGCGCCCGGATGGCGACCTGGTGGCCGCGCTCGACGGGCAATGGGCGGAGACTGAAAAGATAATCGGCGAGAAGATCCTCGCCAAGGCGCAGGCCAAGGGCGTCGAGATTTCCTCGACCGACGTGCAGCAGGCCACGCGCGACTCCATCCACGCGCTGATGCTGATCCGCGCCTACCGCATCCGCGGTCATTTCCACGCCAAACTCGATCCGCTCGGGCTCGAGCCCGAGAAAAACGAAGAGGAACTCGATCCGCGCAGCTATGGCTTTCAAGAAGCCGATCTCGACCGCAAGATTTTTCTCGACAAGGTGCTCGGGCTCGAATTCGCATCGATGCGCGAGATCGTCGCCATCCTGCGCCGCACCTATTGCCAGACGCTGGGCGTCGAGTTCATGCACATCTCCAGCCCGGCGCAGAAAAGCTGGATCCAGGAACGCATCGAAGGCCGCGACAAGGAGATCAGTTTCACCGTTCAAGGCAAGCGCGCCATCCTCAACAAGCTGGTGGAAGCCGAAGGCTTCGAGAAATTCCTCGACGTCAAATACACCGGCACCAAGCGCTTCGGTCTCGACGGCGGCGAATCGCTGATCCCGGCGCTGGAGCAGATCATCAAGCGCGGCGGCAATCTCGGCGTGCAGGAAATCGTGCTGGGAATGCCGCATCGCGGCCGCCTCAGCGTGCTCACGCAAGTGATGGGCAAGCCGCACCGCGCGCTGTTTCACGAGTTTAAGGGCGGCTCGTCGACGCCGGACGAGACCGAAGGCTCCGGCGACGTCAAATATCACCTCGGCGCATCGTCGGACCGCGAATTCGACGGCAACAAAGTGCATCTGTCGCTCACCGCCAATCCGTCGCATCTCGAAATCGTCGATCCGGTGACGCTAGGCAAGGCCCGCGCCAAGCAGGATCAGCACGGCGCCACGCCGCAAGAGCGCACCATGGTGCTGCCGTTGCTCATGCACGGCGATGCCGCCTTCGCCGGCCAGGGCGTGGTGGCGGAATGTTTCGGGCTGTCGGATTTGAAGGGCTACCGCACCGGCGGCTCGCTGCACTTCATCGTCAACAACCAGATCGGATTCACCACCTATCCGCGCTACTCGCGCTCGTCGCCGTATCCGTCCGACGTCGCCAAGATGATCGAGGCGCTGATCTTCCACGTCAACGGCGACGATCCGGAAGCGGTGGTTTACGCCGCCAAGGTTGCGACCGAATACCGGATGAAATTCCAGCGCCCGGTGGTCATCGACATGTTCTGCTACCGGCGTTTCGGCCACAACGAAGGCGACGAGCCCTCGTTCACCCAGCCGCTGATGTACAAGAAGATCCGCTCGCACCCGACCACGCTGGAAATCTACAGCAAGCGGCTGGTCGGTGAAGGCGTCGTCACCGAGGGCGACGTCGAAAAGATGAAGGCCGGCTGGCGCGCGCACCTTGAAGCTGAGTTCGAAATTGCGTCGAGTTACAAGCCGAACAAGGCCGACTGGCTCGACGGCCGCTGGTCGGGGCTCAAGGCCGCCCGCGAAGTCGAGGATCCGCGCCGCGGCAATACCGGCGTCGATATCTCCGAGCTGCGCGCTATCGGTGAGAAAATCACAGCGGTCCCGCAGGGCTTCAACGTCCACAAGACCATCCAGCGCTTCCTCGATCATCGCGCCAAGACGATCGAGTCGGGCGAGGGCATCGATTGGTCCACCGCCGAGGGGCTCGCCTTTTGCACGCTGCTCAAGGAAGGCCATCCCATCCGCCTGTCGGGCCAGGACAGCGAGCGCGGCACGTTCTCGCAGCGTCATTCGGTGCTGTTCGATCAGCAGACCGAGGAACGCCACACGCCGTTCAACCATCTGGGCGAGGGTCAGGCGCACTTCGAAGTGCTCAATTCGAGTCTGTCGGAAGAGGCCGTGCTCGGTTTCGAATACGGCTTTTCCACCGCCGAGCCGAATGGGCTCACGCTATGGGAGGCGCAGTTCGGCGACTTCGCCAACGGCGCGCAGGTGGTGTTCGACCAGTTCATCTCGTCCGGCGAACGCAAATGGCTGCGCATGTCGGGCCTCGTCTGCCTGCTGCCGCACGGCTACGAAGGGCAGGGGCCGGAGCATTCCTCCGCCCGGCTCGAGCGCTTCCTGCAAATGTGCGCGGAAGACAACATGCAGGTGGCGAACCTCACGACGCCCGCCAACTACTTCCATGCCCTGCGCCGGCAATTGAAGCGCGAAATCCGTAAACCCCTGATCCTGATGACGCCGAAGAGCCTGCTGCGCCACAAGCGCGCGGTCTCCCGGCTCGACGAGATGGCGGCCGGCACCGCGTTCCACCGGCTGCTGTGGGACGACGCGCAATCGCTGCCGAACGAAAAGATCAAGTTAGTCGCCGACGACAAGATCCGCCGCGTCATCATGTGCTCGGGCAAGGTCTATTACGACCTCTACGACGAGCGCGAGAAACGCGGGCTGGACGACATCTACCTCTTGCGCGTCGAGCAGCTTTATCCGTTCCCGACCAAGGCGCTGGTGTCCGAGCTGTCGCGCTTCAAGCAGGCGGAGATGGTGTGGTGCCAGGAAGAGCCGCGCAACATGGGCGCCTGGTTCTTCGTCGACGTGTTCCTGCAGTGGATCCTCAACCAGATCGGCGCCAAGCATCGGGCCATGCGCTACGCCGGGCGGCCGGCCTCGGCCTCGACCGCGGTCGGGCAGATGCCGAAGCATTTGGCGCAGCTCAAGCAATTGCTGGAAGAAGCGTTGGGCTAGCACGCATATCGTTCGCGGTGATTTGAAAAGGTTGAACCATGGCTGACATCCGCGTGCCCACCCTCGGTGAATCGGTCACCGAAGCGACCGTCGGAAAGTGGTTCAAGCAGCCGGGCGAAGCGGTGTCGGTGGACGAGCCGCTGGTCGAACTCGAAACCGACAAGGTCACGCTCGAAGTGCCGGCGCCCGCCGCCGGCGTGTTGTCCGGCATCGCGGTAAAAGCCGGCGACACGGTCGCGGTCGGCGCATTGCTCGGCCAGATCACGGACGGCGCCGGCGCCGCGCCCGCCAAAGCCGCCGCTGCGGCACCCGCGCCGTCTGCCAAGCCGGCAGAAACGCCAAAGCCTACACCCGCTCCCGCGCCCACGGCGGCACCTATGCCGCTACCCCCGTCGGTGCGCAAAATGGCGGCGGAAAGCGGCATCGACGCCGCCAAGGTGCAAGGCTCCGGCATGCACGGCCAGGTCACCAAAGGCGACATGATGGCGGCGATCGAACGCGCCGCCGCGATGCCGACGCCTATTGCCGCGCCTGCGCCCGTGCAGATGCGCCGGCCGTCGCCGGCCGACGATGCCGCGCGCGAAGAGCGCGTGCACATGACGCGGCTGCGCCAGACTATCGCGCGCCGCCTGAAGGACGCGCAGAACACCGCCGCCATGCTGACGACCTTCAACGAGGTCGACATGAGCGCGGTGATGGGCCTGCGCAATCAATACAAGGAGCTGTTCGAGAAGAAGCACGGCGTGAAGCTCGGCTTCATGGGCTTCTTCGTGCGCGCCTGCATCCAGGCGCTGAAGGAAATTCCCGCCGTCAACGCCGAGATCGACGGCACCGACATGGTCTACAAGAATTATTATCACATCGGCGTCGCGGTCGGCACCGAGCGCGGCCTGGTGGTGCCAGTGCTGCGCGATGCCGATCATTTGTCGCTCGCCGGCATTGAGAAGGCGATTACCGATTTCGGCAGGCGCGCGCGCGACGGCGCGCTCAAGATCGACGAGATGCAGGGCGGCACCTTCACCATCAGTAACGGCGGCGTCTACGGCTCGCTGATGTCGACGCCAATCCTCAACGCGCCGCAGTCCGGCATCCTCGGCATGCACAAGATCCAGGAGCGGCCGGTGGTGCATGGCGGCAAGATCGAGGCGCGGCCAATGATGTATCTCGCGCTCTCCTATGACCACCGCATCGTCGACGGCCAGCAGGCGGTCACATTCCTGGTGCGGGTGAAGGATGTGCTGGAGGACCCGGCGCGGATGGTGCTGGATTTGTAATTTTCCTCCGTCATGCCCGGCCTTGTGCCGGGCATCCACGTCTTTCTTTCTTCAAGGAAGCAAGTCGTGGATGGCCGGCACAAGCCCGGCCATGACGAGTGAGAGTACGGAGTATTTATGGCCTACGACCTCATCGTCATCGGCACCGGCCCTGGCGGCTATGTCTGCGCCATTCGCGCGGCGCAGCTCGGACTGAAGACCGCCGTCGTTGAAAAGCGCGCGACCTTCGGCGGCACCTGCCTCAATGTTGGCTGCATCCCGTCGAAGGCGCTGCTGCACGCCTCCGAATTGTTCGAGGAGGCCGGTCACAGCTTCGGCAAAATGGGCATTGGCGTTTCCGAACCCAAGCTCGATCTCGCCGCGATGATGGCGTTCAAGGACCAGGGCGTCGACGGCAACGTCAAGGGCGTCGAGTTTCTGCTCAAGAAGAACAAGGTCGACGCTTATTTCGGCGCCGGCCGTATCGCCGCCGCCGGCACGGTCGAAGTCGCCGGCGCCGACGGCACGAAGCAAACGCTCGACGCCAAATCCATCGTCATCGCCACCGGTTCCGACGTGGCGCGCCTGAAAGGCATCGAGATCGACGAGAAGCGTATCGTCTCCTCGACCGGCGCGTTGGTGCTCGGTAAAGTGCCGGAGCATCTGCTGGTGGTCGGCGCCGGCGTGATCGGGCTCGAACTCGGCTCGGTGTGGCGCCGGCTCGGCGCCAAGGTGACGGTGGTGGAATTCCTCGACGGCGTGCTGCCCGGCATGGACGGCGAGGTGCGCCGCCAGTCACAACGCCTGTTCGAGAAGCAGGGCTTGGCATTCAAGCTGTCGTCCAAGGTCACCGTGGTCGACACCTCGGGCAAGCGCTTGAAGGCGACCGTCGAGCCCGCCAAAGGCGGAGCTCCGGAAACCATCGAGGCCGATGTGGTGCTGGTCGCCATCGGCCGCGTGCCTTACACCGACGGGCTCGGCCTCAAGGAGCTTGGCGTCAAGCTCGACGAGCGCGGCCGCGTCGTGGTCGATCATTATTACGCCACCAGCGTGCCCGGCGTCTGGGCGATCGGCGACGTTATCGCCGGGCCGATGCTGGCCCATAAAGCGGAAGACGAGGGCGTGGCGGTGGCCGAGATCCTGGTCGGGCAGGCCGGCCACGTGAACTACGACGCCATTCCGAACGTGGTCTACACCTATCCGGAAATCGCGACGGTCGGGAAAAGCGAAGAGGAATTGAAAGTCGCCGGCATCGCCTACAATGTCGGCAAGTTTCCGATGACTGCCAACGGGCGCGCCAAGGTGAACCAGACCACCGAGGGCTTCGTGAAAATCCTTGCCGACGCCAAGACCGACCGCGTGCTCGGGGTGCATCTGGTTTGCGCCGACGCCGGCAACATGATCGCGGAAGCCGTCATAGCCATGGAGTTCGGCGCCTCCGCCGAGGACATCGCGCGCACCTGCCACGCCCATCCGACGCTGCCCGAGGCGGTCAAGGAAGCGGCCATGGCGGTCGCCAAGCGCGCGATTCATATGTGATACTCTCGCCCGAAGAACAATTTCGGGGAGTGAAAATGGCCAAAGGTCACAAAGACAAAGTTGCCGTCATCACCGGCGCCGCCGCCGGCATCGGGCAGGCCTTTGCCAAGCGTCTCGCCGAGGATGGCGTGCATGTCGCGGTGATCGACATTGCTGACGGCGCTGCGACCGTAAAACTGGTCGAGGCTGCCGGCCGGCAAGCGATCTACGTCAAATGCGACGTGTCGTCGGAAGCCTCGGTTGCCGCCATGGCCAAGGCGGTCAACGCCAAATTCAGCCACGTCGACATCGTGATCAATTGCGCCGGCATTTTCCCGCAAAAGGAATTTTCCGAGATGACCTTCGCCGACTGGCGGCAGGTGCTGTCGATCAATCTCGACGGCACCTTTTTGGTGAGCGCCGCCTTCGTGCCCGGCATGCGGGCGCGCAAATGGGGCCGCGTGGTCAACATGGCGTCGTCGACGCTCGGCTCGGTGGTTACCGGCTTTGCGCATTATGTCGCCAGCAAGGGCGGCATCGTCGGCTTCACGCGCGCGCTGGCGAGCGATTTGGCCGGCGACGGCATCACCGTCAACGCCATCGCCCCGGGGCTCACTCGCTCGCCCGGCACGCTGGTGCGGGCGCCGCGCCCGCAGTTCAAGACCATGGACGACGAATTCGCAGCCATCGCGCAAATGCAGGCAATCAAGCGTGTCGAGGTGCCGGAAGACTTGGTCGGCGCCGCGTCGTTCCTCACCAGCGACGACGCCGCCTTCATCACCGGGCAGACGCTGAATGTGGATGGCGGGAGGGTAAGGACCTAAACCCACAAGGCTAATCTGCGGCCTTATTTGCGGCGGCGAAGCGCCCTATATTCCATCCATGCGTCGTTTGCTTCGCCCGTTCTGGGTCCTTCTAGCGCTGCTGTTTCTGATGGAAGCGTGGCTGTGGGACCATCTCGAGCCGCTGGTCGCGCGGGCCGTCAACCTTATCCCCTGGGGACGCTTCAAGGATTGGCTCAAGCACGCGATTGCCGACCTGCCGCCGTGGGCGGCGCTCGGCGTCTTCATCATTCCCTTCATCGTCCTTTTGCCGCTCAAGTTCCTGGAAGTTTTTTTCATCGCCAAGCGGCAATGGCTCGCCGCGGCCGCTGTCCTGATCTTCGCCAAGTTGCTCGGCTTGGGCGTCACCGCCTTCGTGTTCGACGCGACGCGTGCGAAGCTGCTCCAGATGGCCTGGTTCCAGCGGATGTACGACTGGTTCCTGTGGGCGCGCGATTGGGCTCATGCGCAAACCGGGCCAATCCGCCAACGGCTGCATCAATTGACCTGGCTGTTGAAGCCGCAGCGCGCCGGAAGATTTCTGCGCCGGCTGATGCGGCTGCGCCGCCGCGCCTATCGCGGCGGTGCGGCGTAGACGCTGGGACTAACGCCGGTCAGTGCGAAGCGTGCGTCAGAAAATCCAAAGCGTGCGGCGCCCACAGGCCGAAGGCACACAGCGTGAGCCCCGCTATGCCGAGCGCGCCGGAAAGCCACGCCAGTACCGTCATGCCGGTGATGATCGTGGCTGATGCCAGCACGATCCCGATCTGGAAGGCGGCCGAGGCGAATTCGTAGTTGTGGTAGCGCGCCAAAGCCTCGTCGCGATGGTGCTCGGCTTCCTTGGCGCGCTCGGCGAGCTGCTTACGACCTTCATGGCTCGACGGCTCGTCGTCATAGCGCGCGGCCGTCTTCTTCCAGGTGTCGATATTCTTGGTCAGTCGCGCTTTGAGATCGGCATCGGTGGCGCGATCGGCCTCGATCTGCATTTGCTCCGCCGCCGTGCTTAACACGGTCATGCGAANNGTCTGCGCGCTTTTGCCCAGCGTCTCGGAAAACGCCAGAAACAGCGCCAGCACCGAAATCAGCAGCGCAATCTTTTTGTTGCCGCCATGCGCCGCGTGCTCGGCGTGCTCGGCATGCTCCATATTCTCGTGTGCGCTCATCGCCCCCTCCGGCGGTGAATTGCACGCCGACCCTGATATGAAACGTAAGGTCCGCGCAAGGGGCGTTACGCCCGCGGATGGGCGCTGGTATAAACTTCGAGTAAACGCTCGGAATCGACCGCCGTATAGATTTGCGTGGTCGACAGCGAGGCGTGCCCGAGCAGCTCCTGGATGGCGCGCAGGTCGCCGCCGCGCGCCAGCAGATGGGTGGCGAAGGAATGGCGCAAGGCGTGCGGCGTCGCCGTGTCGGGCAGGCCGAGCGCGCCGCGCAAGGTGGCCATCGCCAATTGCACGATGCGCGGCGAGAGCGGGCCGCCGCGGGTGCCGACGAACAGCGCGCCGTCGGCCGGCAGATCGATCGGGCAGAGCGCGACATAGTCGGCGACCAGTTTGGCGACCTGCCGCAGTACCGGCACCATGCGCGTCTTGTTGCCCTTGCCGGTAACGGTGATGGCGTCGCGCTTGCTGAAATCCTTGCGCTTGAGCGAGAGCGCCTCCGAGATGCGCAGGCCCGAGCCGTAGAGCAGGCCGAGCACCGCGGCGTCCCGCGCGATGACCCAAGGCTCGCGGGCCTCGCCGTCGCGCAAATCCGTGTCCGAGATTCGTTTGGCCGCGGCGATCGCCAGCGGCTTCGGCAGCGTCTTGCCGATTTTGGGCGCGCGCACGGCGGAGAGCGCGCCGACCTTGCCCTTGCCGTTGCGCTCCAGGAAGCGCGCGAACGAGCGGGTCCCCGCCATCACCCGCATCAGCGAACGGCTGCTCAGCCCCTCGCTACGGCGCGCCGCCATGAAAGCGCGCACGTCGGCGGGCGAGAGCGTGGCCAAGGCCTTCAGCGACGGCGCGCCGCCCAGATGCTGGGTAAGGAAATCGAGGAATTGGCCGACGTCGCGGGCGTAGGCCTCCAGCGTTTTCGGCGACATGCGCCGCTCGGCGCCGAGATAGCCGAGCCAGCGGCCGATTTCGGCTGCGACGTCCGGGGCGGCAAGGGTATTCATGGCGGGGAGAGTGTCACCGCTTTCTTCACCCTTCCTTAAGCGCGCGGAATCGGCCTAGATCAATCATTATGAGCACGCGCGTTATCGACGTTCTGGTGCCGGTGGCGTTGGACCAGACCTATTCCTACCGGGTGCCGGCCGGCATGGAGCTTGCGCCCGGCGACCTGGTGAGCGTGCCGCTCGGCGCGCGCGGCGAAACCATGGGCGTGGTGTGGGCGGAAAATCCCGCGCCCAATCCGCGCCTGCATAACCGCATGAAGGACGTGGCGGACAAGCTCGACGTGCCGCCGCTGAAACCCGAACTGCGCAAATTCGTCGATTGGGTCGCCGACTACACGCTGGCGCCGCGCGGCATGGTGCTGCGCATGGCGCTGCGCATGGGCGAACATCTTGGGCCCGCGCGCGAACGCATCGGCGTGCGGCTTAACGGGCCGCCACCGGCGCGGCTGACGCCGGCGCGTGCGCGCGTGCTGGCGCTGTTCGCGGACGGGCTGACGCGCGCCAAGGGCGATGCCGCGCGCGAGGCGGGCGTCAGCGCCGGCGTGCTCGACGGGCTGATCGACGAGGGCACGCTTGCCGCCGTGGTGCTGCCGCCCGACCCGGTGACGCTGCCGCCGGATCCGGATTTCCGCAAACCCAAATTCTCGCTCGGTCAGCTTGCCGCCGCCGACGCGCTGCGCACCACTGTCGACCAGGGCGGCTATACGGTGACGCTGCTCGACGGCGTCACCGGCTCCGGAAAAACCGAAGTCTATTTCGAGGCGGTGGCGGAGAACATCCGGCGTATGCGCCAGACGCTGATCCTGATGCCGGAGATCGCGCTCACCGCGCAGTCGCTCGACCGTTTCACCGCGCGCTTCGGCACCAGGCCGGCGGAATGGCATTCGCAATTGTCGCCGCGCACGCGCGCGCGCACCTGGGCGGCGGTCGCGGCGAACGAAGTGTCGGTGGTGGTCGGCGCGCGCTCGGCGCTGTTCCTGCCCTATGCCGATCTGGGCTTGATCGTTGTCGATGAGGAGCACGACCCGGCCTACAAGCAGGAGGATGGCGCGCATTATCACGCCCGCGACATGGCGGTGGTGCGCGGCAGCGTCGCAAAAATTCCGGTGGTGCTGGCCTCGGCGACGCCGTCGGTGGAATCGGAGGTCAACGCGCGGCGCGGGCGCTACAAGCGCATCCATCTGCCGGAGCGTTTCGGCGGCGCGCACCTGCCGATGATCGAGGCCATCGACATGCGGCGCGAAGGTCCGCAGCGCGGCCGCTTCATCGCGCCGCGGCTGGCGGAAGCGGTCAAGAACGCGTTCGAAAGCCGCGAGCAGGCGCTGCTGTTCCTCAATCGCCGCGGCTACGCGCCGCTCACGCTCTGCCGCGCCTGCGGCTTCCGCCTGCAATGCCCGAATTGCGACGCCTGGCTGGTCGATCACCGCTTCAAGCGGCGGCTGGTGTGCCACCATTGCGGCTTCTCCATGCCGCCGCCGGCGGAATGCCCGCATTGCCATGCCACCGAAAGTTTCGCGCCCATCGGCCCCGGCGTCGAGCGGCTGGAGCACGAGGCGGCCGAGCTGTTTCCTGGCGCACGTATATTGGTGCTGTCGAGCGACCTAGTAGAATCGATGGAGCGCCTGCGCCAGGAACTCGACGACGTGGCGCAAGGCCGCTTCGACATCGTCATTGGCACCCAGTTGGTCGCCAAGGGTCACCATTTTCCCAAGCTCAATCTAGTCGGCATTGTCGACGCCGATCTAGGCCTCGGCAACGGCGATCCGCGCGCTGCCGAGCGTACATTCCAGCTTTTGCATCAGGTGGTGGGACGCGCCGGCCGCGAGGAGGGCCGCGGCATGGGCTTCCTGCAAACGCACCAGCCCGAGCATCCGGTGATGAAGGCGCTGATCCTGGGCGACCGCGAGGCGTTCTATTCGAGCGAGATCGCGTTGCGCGAGAAAACCGGCTATCCGCCGTTCGGACGGCTCGCCAGCCTGGTGATCACCGCCAATGAGCGGCACACGGCGGAATCGTATGGCCGCACGCTGGCGGCCGCCGCGCCCAAGCACGAGGATGTGCGCGTGCTGGGGCCGGCCGAGGCGCCGATCGCGGTGGTGCGCGGCCGGCATCGGTTCAGGGTATTGGTGAAAGCGCCGCGCGCCTTCGATCTCTCGATCTATTTGCGGCAATGGCTCGCGGACGTCCCGCGCCCGAGCGGCAATGTGCGGCTTGAAGTCGATATCGATCCGCAGAGCTTTTACTAGGCCGCCGCTTTCTCCGGCGGCGCCATGAACTCCGGACCTACCGGGCTCTCGATGGTCGCGGCGAGAATGCGGTCGATCTCCGCCATGGCCGCGGCGTCGAGTTTCCAGCCGTACACCTTGTCGACCGGATCGAGTTGCTCCGGCTTGCGCGCGCCCCAGAGCGCGAAGCCCACGCTCTGCTTTTCGAGAATCCAGCGCAACGCCAGATGCACGACGCCCAGGCCGTAGTTCTCGGCGGCGAAGCGGTCGAGATTCTGGACCGCTTGCAGATATTGCTGGAAGCGCGGCGCCTGGAATTTCGGATCGTTACGCCGCAAATCATCGCCGGAAAACTTCGTCGCTGCCGTTATCTTTCCGGCCAAGAGGCCGCGGCAAAGCGCGCCATAGGCCAGCGTCACAATGTTGTTGCGCTGGGCATAGGGCAACACGTCGCGCTCGATCTCGCGCTCGAACATGTTGTAAGGCGGCTGATCGGTGGCGAGCGGAGCCACGGCGCGGAATTTGTCCATCTGCGCGGGCGAAAAATTGCTCACGCCGATGGCGCGAATTTTCCCGGCCTTGAGCAAATCGTTCATCGCGCCGGCGGTCTCTTCCACCGGCACGTTGGGATCAGGCCAATGGACCTGATAGAGATCGATCACGTCAGTACGCAGACGACGCAATGAATCGTCGATCTCCTTCATGACGCGGCCGCGGCTGGCATTGCGGAACGGTTTGCCGTCTTTCCAGTCGAGCCCGACTTTGGTGGCGATGGCGACCTTGGCGCGCCGTCCGCCTTCGCTCAGTGCCTTGCCGACGATTTCTTCCGAGTGGCCGAATCCATAAATCGGCGCGGTATCGATCAATGTAATGCCGCGGTCGACTGCGGACTGAATGGTGCGGATCGACAGCGCGTCGTCGCTGCCGCCCCACATCCAGCCGCCGATCGCCCAGGTTCCAAGGGCGATGCGCGACGGCTTGAGGTTGGTGCCGGGAATTTGCGTGGTTTCGATTTGTGCGTTCATGGGATGCTCCGTTCATTCCGTCGCCGGCTGCGATGCCGATGAAATAGGGCTTGCGGCCGGCAACAGAAGAGGGTTCGCGTCCCGCGATGCGCAGGTCTGATTAGCAAATCTGCCTGTTCGACTATTGGACCCAGGCGCGGAGGTGCAAAAGCGCAATTGCGGTCAAAAAACAGCAATTTCTCGCCAACATTATTCCGGCATTTCCGTATGCTTAACGTTCGGCTGCAGCAGCACGCAGGCCGCCGCCGCGAAGATCAGCACGAAGCCGACGATGTCGGGCACGGTCGGCCGCTCGCCGAGCAGAACGGTCGAGGCGGTGACGCCGATCACCGGCACCAGCAGCGAGCCGAGCGAGGCCGTGATGGTCGGCAGCCGCCCGACGATTGACCACCACAGGAAATGCGCGAGGCCGACGCCGAACAAGCCGACATAGAGGATTGCCAGCATGGTCTCGCCCGGCAGCGGCCACAGCCGCGGTGCGCCTTCGAACACCAAGGTGCCGGCCGCGATGAACAGGAAGCCGAACAGCAACTGCCAGGCCGCGTTGGCCAGCGGCTCAATCGTGGCCTTCACCCATTTCATATAGACGGTGGCAAAGGCCCAGCTCAGCGCGCAGCCCAGCGAATAAACCACGAAGGGCGGAAATCCGTCGGCGAACAGCGGCCACACCAGCACCGTCAGGCCGGCCACGCAGAGCGCGAAGGCGAGCGTGCCGGTCTTGTTCAGCCGCTCGCCGAGCAGAATCCAGCCGAGCAGCGTCGCCCAAATCGGCATCGAATAGGTGATGACGATGGCGCGCGAGGTCGCGCCGCTGAGCTGGGCAAAACCGGAGAGGATTTGAAACGCCGCGACGTTGAAGAAGCCGGCCACCATCACATGCAGGTGCTCGCCGCGCGGCACCCGCAAATTGTGCCCGGTCAGGATGGCGGCGGCGAACAAGGTGCTGGCGCCGATGCCGGCGCCGGCAAAGCGCAGGCTCCAAGGCGACACCTCGCGCAATGCCACCGCAGCCGCGATCCAGTTGAAGCCCCAGGCGAAGGCCAGCAGCAAGACCAGCAGCTTGGCCGAGGCGGTAACGTCGCGCTTGGCATCTGGTTGCGACATTGTGCCGTCGGCTCCCGGGCAGGAAAACGCCGCGCACGCTATAGGGGGAGCGCGCGCGTGGCGAGGTATCCCTGGGATGCAAAATTGTGGGCGGGATTTGTATTCGGCGTCATTGGCGGAACAAGCCCGGCCATGACGGGCTTGAGGGGCTCTACGAAATCCTGCCATGTTGCACCGCTCCCTGCCTTGTGTTAGCTAGCGCCTCGATTTCATGGGGGGTTTCCGCGGGCTTCCGCGACGTCCTCAAGAATCGGAATTCCATCTTGGATTCCAATGATTTGCGCCGCCGTTCTGCGACGGCGCCCGGCCTGTGAAGAAGTAACGAAAACGAGCGTCAAGTGGCTGGCAAAGATCCTATCATTTCCGGCATGGCTGGGCGGTACGGCAACGCCCTGTTCGAGCTGGCGCGCGACAGCAAGGCGGTCGACGCCGTCAAGGCCGATCTCGAGCGTTTCGATGCGCTGATCGCCGACAATCCCGACCTCAACCGGCTGGTGCGGAGCCCGGTATTCGGCGCCGACGAGCAGTTGCGCGCGCTGGCCGCGATCCTCGACAAGGCCGGCATCAAGGGTCTGGCCGCCAACTTCCTGCGCGTCATCACCACCAATCGCCGGCTGTTCGCGGTGCGCGACATGATCCGCGCCTATCGCGTGCTGGCTGCCCGCCAAAAAGGCGAGGTCACCGCGGAAGTCACCGTTGCCGAGCCGCTCAGCGACAAGAATAT
>PMAF01000221.1 GCA_003152455.1 Hyphomicrobiales bacterium | reverse complement strand
TGCTGATCAGGCCCGATGTCCGCTTTCGGTCAATCGCTACCGATGTAATGCAGGCGCCGGCAAAACGCCGGCGCCGCAAAACCAAGATTCGGCAATCAGGCCGACTTTCGCCAGGGGACGAGCATCGACACCCGCTGGCGGTAATGCCGATAATCGTCGCCGAACATCTCGATCAGGTCGTGCTCTTCTAACAGAGCACCGACAACGATGTACGCCGTGGTCACGGCCGCGAACAGCAGATGCCCGATAGTCATGGTGGGCGCTGCCCAAAAGGCAACGATGAAGCCGAGATAAATTGGGTGCCGCACTAGCTTATAGAACAGGGGCGTGCGGAAACGCGGCGCCGGCATCGGGCGGCCGGCGAGATTATTGGCGACCTGATGCAGCCCGAACAGCTCGAAATGATTGATCAGGAATGTGCTGGTCAGCACGACCAACCAGCCGACGAATGAAATGCCAATGATCGCCATGGCGATCTGCGGATTAGCGACCTGCCACACCACGGTTAGAATTGGCCGCCACTGCCAGAACAAGAGCACGAGTGCCAGGCTAGCGAACAGCACATAGGTGCTTCGCTCGACCGATTTCGGCACGTATTGCGTCCACCATTCCTTGAATTGCCTGCGCGCCATCACGCTGTGCTGCACAGCGAACAGCGACATTAGCAGGATGTTGACGATGAGCGCTTTCGTGATCGGCACGACCGATCCGGTGTCGATTGTCTTTGGTACCACTAGGCCGCTGACGAAGCCGATAGCGTAGAGGAAGCTGGCGAAGAATACGGCGTAGGCCGCCAGCCCGTATAGAAATGCGACGAACCTGCCGACGAGACTTCGCCGTACGTCCTGGCCGATTGCTTGAGTGTGGGTCATCGTCTCCTCCGGTCGATTGCGATCACGGGGATCTGGATCGTGATGCGCGGAAGTTGCCGGACGTGCGGCGAAATAACTTTGCCGCGCGCTTGATTTGCCCTTGAGATGGGCTTGATTATTCCTTGAGGTCGGCGTCGTAGTCTATTTTTGGTTCAATCACCGTGCTATTTCTCTTTGCAAATCATATACTTGACATCGACCGACGCGAGCTACGCCGCGGTTCCGAGCCTATTGCGGTTGAGCCGCAAGTGTTCGACCTGCTGGTTTACCTGGTGCAGAACCGCGACCGGGTCGTGAGCAAGGATGATCTCACCGCTTCAGTCTGGGGCGGCCGGATCGTGTCGGATTCGACGCTGACCAGCCGCATCAACGCCGCGCGCAAGGCGGTCGGCGACAGCGGCGCGGACCAGAAGCTGATCCGCACAATCGCCCGCAAGGGGCTGCGTTTCGTTGGCGCTGTGCGCACGCAACCAAACAGCGCCGAACTGGCCCGCGCCGCCGGTTCACCGCCGGATGAAATCCTCGAGCCGTCGCGCCCGGCCTTGCCACTACCCGATCGGCCCGCCATCGCCGTGCTTCCCTTCATCAATATGAGCGGCGATCCGGAGCAGGAGTATTTCTCCGACGGCATCAGTGAGGACATCATCACCGCGCTATCGAAACTGCGCTGGTTCTTCGTGATCGCGCGCAACTCTTCGTTCATCTACAAGGGCAAGGCCATCCACATGAAGCAGGTCGCCGAGGAGCTCGGCGTCGGCTATGTGGTCGAGGGCAGCGTTCGCAAGGGCGGCGATCGAGTGCGCATCACAGCGCAGCTTAACGATGTCGCCACCGGCAGCCATATTTGGGCGGAGCGCTACGACCGCGATCTCGCCGACGTTTTCGCGGTGCAGGACGAGATCACCGAGGCCATCGTCGCTGCGATCGAGCCGCAGCTCTATGCCGCGGAAAATTTTCACGCCAAGCGCAAGCCGCCGGATAGCATGGACGCATGGGATCTGGTGATGCGGGCGCTGTCGCATTACTGGCGGGTGACGCGACAGGACAACGTGGTCGCGCAGGCCCTGCTCGAGAAGGCAACCGCCATCGATCCGATCTACGGCCAGGCGCTCGGCGTGCTCGCCGCCAGCCATACGTTCAGCGCCCACATGGGCTGGGCGGATATGGCGACGGCGGCGCCGATCGCCGAACGCGCGGCGCTGGCAGCGACGCTGGCCGACAGCGAGGACCCCTGGGCGCACTATGCTTTGGGCTGCGTTTATATGTTCGCGCGGCGCTTCGATGACTCGTTGGCCGAGTTCGAGCTGGCGCTACGGCTCAATCCGAATTTCTCGCTGGCCCAGGGTTATTACGGCCTCGCGCTTTCCTATTGCGGGCGCTGGGAAGAAGCTAACGTGGCCGCGCAACGTGCGCTGCGGCTAAGCCCGCGCGATCCGTTCTCTGCGGTCTATTACGGAATCGCCGCCTACGCCCAGTTTATCGGGCGCAACTACGACGAGGCGATGCGTCTTTCGCGCGAGGGCATTCGGCAACGCGGCGATTTCGTCGGCGCCCACCGGGTGCTAACCGCCGCCGCGGGCATGGCTGGCGAGACGGATGTCAGCAAGGCCGCATTGCAGGAGCTTCGCCGCGCGCAACCTAATATTTCACTCGCCTGGATCGCAAACCAAATGCCAATAAAGCAGGAGGCCGACCGGGAGCACTATTTGGAAGGCTTCCGCCGCGCCGGTTTGGACTAATCTGGCCTCGTCTGCCGACTAACCCGAATGTCCGCTCCGGGTGTGCGCCGTGAAAAGG
>PMAF01000081.1 GCA_003152455.1 Hyphomicrobiales bacterium | reverse complement strand
TTTGACTCACCCGCCAATCGAATGGCTGTTCCTACTCAAAACTCTGAATGCCGGAGAAACTCCAGGATTTCGTTGGCTTTCGGAGTTTTGAGTAGGGATAGGTGAAAGTCTTATCGATGGGCTTTCCCGCGAACTTGCCGAGAAAGGTAATATCCAATTAGCGGGGCCTCCGAAGCTGCATGGCGTTTTTTTTTAAATAGCCGCGTCTCTCGCCGAGATCATGTAGCGCTATTTATCGTGCGCGAATTCCGTCAAGATGAACTGCCGCGTCCGAACCTGGAGATCGTAGCACACGGGTTCTTTTCTCCAAATTCTTTGCCGGAAGACACAAGTCGCGCGACCCGCGCACGGATAGCCGAAGTGCTCAAAGGCCAAGTAGTCGGTGAAATATGGTAGTCACAAATACTTATTGCGCCACCAGGCGAAGTGAAGCTTTTTTTGTCGCCCCATAACGCAATTCCGCCGTCACGATGATGCTGGTACACACTTGGCCTTCCCCAACCGCGCGGATGGCTGGCGTCACTTGGCCCTGCGGGTGACGGACAAGATCGCTGACCATATTGGTATCGAGCAGATAGCGCATCAGAACTCGACCGGATCGTGCGCCAGCTCCGGAATCGGCGGAAAATCCTCCTCAAGCGCCGACAACGTCGCCAACACCGCCAACAGAGACTTGGGCGGGGCTGGCTCGATGGTCAGCCGCTCGCCGTCCTTACGCATAATGGCGTCTTCGCCCGGAAGCTCAAATTCTCTCGGAATCCGCACCGCCTGGCTTCGGTCGTTCTTGAACAGCTTCACATGTCGCTCAGAGGTCATCGCAGGCTCCCGGCATATGCTCCAGCACATGCCATATTTTGGCTAATGTCTACGCCGTCAAGTCAACGGAAATAGCCGGTTTGATGGGCCTGGGCCCAAATTCTGAGTTTAGCCCGGGTGCCCTGGCCGGCCTATTTAACGCGACGGAAGCTGGACCATCTTCGCCGCGAATTGCTTTGGCTGTTTTTGCCGCTGGCGTTTGCGCAGATTGCTTCTTGATGCTGGCCTCTTGTCAGGCGTATGTTCGATGTATATACTAAGTATATACATTCTGGAGATCCCGGCATGATCATTGAATTTTGCAAGTGGGGCAACAGTCTCGCTGTGCGCATTCCCAAGGCGCTGGCCGATGCCATCAAAGCAAGCGACGGCAAGCGTGCCGAAATAAAGCTCGAGAACGGCACATTGGTATTGCGCCCCATTGTCAAACCAGCACGCAAATCGCGCTATACGCTTGATGAATTGCTGAGCGGAATGACGCGGGACAACGTTCCGCAAGAAGTCGATTGGGGTCCGCGGCGCGGCAATGAGGCATGGTGACGTGGCCGCCTATTGTCCCGATGTAGGCGATATAATTTGGCTCGATTTCCTGCAACCAGTTGCTAACGAGCAAGCCGGACGGCGACCGGCACTCGTCCTATCGCCGAGCGCCTTTAATAAACTAACTGGTCGCTGCATCGCCTGCCCTATTACTCGGCGCGATCGCGATTGGAGTTTTCACGTGCCTATGCCGGACGGCCACGAGATCACTGGCGTGGTGCAAGCCGATCAATTGCGCAGCGCGTCATGGGAGCAGCGAGGATCGCGTTTTATATGTAAAGCTCCGGGTGGCGTGCTTGACGAAGTGCGGGCGAGGCTCAAACCGTTGCTTTCGCTTTAATGACCCGCCAAAGCTGACGGGGCGATTATTTGGGCTTTTTCGCCGTGCACGCTTGTTTTCGTCGTCTGCACCGGATCGTGCTGGTAGTGGATGAGGATCCATACTGCTATCCGGGGACGACCGTTCTCAAAAATCGAGCGGGTCACCGCACTCAGCGAGCACTGACCCAATTTGAGACAGCGATGTCGGCTCAGCGCGCCGATGAAGCTTTACCCATCGGACGCCTCGACGCCAGCTTCTAAGTTCGAACCCAGCGCAGCTTGGCAATGCGGGGATCACCAGCAAAGCTCTTGCGGTCGAACGTGATACCGGATTTCGGTGCCTCGCAGATCGCTTGGGCCCCGGCTTCGCTGAGGCGAATATGCCACGTCTGCTGATTGATCGGCTTAGGACTCGCGAAAGCGCGGCAAGTGAATAGCGCGAGGTTTATTCCCTGAGCGGGATCGCGAATCGACGCGTAGCGGATAACCTCGATCTTGGCCGCGCGCGCAGCATCGGCGAACGCCTGGCAGTGGCTGTAATCAGTTACGTGCATCCAGAGTGTTCTATCGGCGTCATATTTGACCTTGGTTAGGTCGATCGCCTTCTTGGTTGCATATTTAACTGAGAATGCCGAGTACTCGGCGGGATTCGAGGGCCACGGCGTATTGGGTGACTCGGCGAAGAAGAGCAGCCGATAGAACGTCATTTCGGCGACGGCCGTCTGCGCCGTTTCAGATGCGTAGAAGATGCCCTCTGTCATTCCCGCGCGCCGGAATCGTGATCCGATTGGGTAGACGGCACCATAGCGAAACGGCGTCGACAACAAGTAATGCAAATCGCGACACTCGGGCGGCAGTGGCGGCTTGGTCGCCTCGATGAGGTCTTCGAGGACCTTCTGCTCATCGACCGTGTCCAGGAGTTTCAGCGTCGAGACATGATGTTGCGCCTCGACCAGCCGCCAACAGATGCCGGCGAGCGACCTAGCGTCAGACGACAGCGCGGCGGGCGTCCAGGTACTGGATGACATTCATGAGTCCGGGAACGGTCTGGATGAGAGTAAGCGGCTCGGCATCGAGCACGGTGTTCCGGTTCTTGAGCCACGAGCCCGCAACCGCATCGTCGCCGCCGACAATGGCGTCGAGCGAACGGTACAGGCGCACGAACAAGACCGCGAGCTCGAACGGTTTCTGTCCGCGTTGGAGCAGGTAATCGCCGCTGCGCATTCGGGAAACGGTTGCCTCCGATACGCCAATCACGGTCGCGAGCAGCTTGTTGGTCAAGCCGAGCTGGATTGCGGCCCTGAGCGTCGCCTTGGTGAGGACGGCGGCATGGTCGACCGTGGCTGCCGGGCGAGGTTTGGTTGGCGGCATGGGAGCCTCCATTTCTGTGGAAATAATATACTAATATAATTCCTAAGGAAATGGAAATCGAGGGTGGGGTTCCAGTTCCCTTTTCAAGGGTGGATCCGGCGCTAGGTGACTGATTGCATGGCTCGCCATCTATCACTTGGCGGGCTTCGCCAGCTGGCGTTTGCGGAGGCGCAATCCGGGGCCGCCGCCGTTCTCGTCGATGAACTCGACGCCGGCTCGTTCGAAAGCCTGCCTCACAACTTCCAACGTTGAACGCCGGGGTTCGTTTACACCGGCTTCTAGCTGTCGAACCGTCACGATACCGACCCCGGCCTGACTAGCGAGATCTTGCTGGCTCCAATCGAGGAGGCCGCGCGCTGCCCTGCATTGTGCTGGTGTGACCATCGCCAGAATGTGCCCGTTTAGCGCGATTTCATCAATTATGTCGA
>PMAF01000208.1:26267-35820 GCA_003152455.1 Hyphomicrobiales bacterium | reverse complement strand
TTGATCTCAATCTCGATGCTAGTTGGCGCCTCTAAAATACTTGTAACCGCCATGTAACCGCGGCTTCCGATCTTAGCTTGACGGCATTCAAAACAGCCCTCGCTGCGTCTCCCGATTGTACGGGAGTACGCTCCGATACGCTCTAGACCAATTTCCGGTTGGTAAAAGGTTGGTGCCGACGGAGGGATTTGAACCCCCGACCACCCGCTTACGAAGCGGATGCTCTACCGCTGAGCTACGTCGGCAAGCGCCTGGAAAGCGCGCGCCACTACTATCGGCATGGGCGCGGGATGGCAATACACTCGACGGCTTGCTGGGCCCTTAACGAAATAGCTGCATGAAGCGCTGCCAAGGATCGCGCGGCGCGGGCGACGTGGTTTCCGGCACCGGATCGCTCTCCAAGGCGGAATCCGGCCCCGGATCGTCGGGGGCATGCACCAGCGGGATCACCGGTTCGACCGGCTTGGTCTTGGGCGCCGCTTTCGCAGATTTGCGCGGCGGCGGTTCGGGCTCGGCGGGCGGCGCCGGTGGAACTTCCGGCGCCGGCGGCGCGACCGCGATCGGCTCCGCGGCGGGCGGCGGAGGTGGCGCAACCTCGATCACCGGACGCGTGACGCCGATCTCGGCCAGCGGCAGCTTCCAGACGAAGCCGTCGAGCCGCCCGTTCGGCGACACCGGCAGCCATCGCTCGGACACGACGCCGTCGGCGGTCCAGACCGGATCGCCGGACGCGCGCATGGCGCGGCCCATCCATTCGCGCACGCGGCCTTCGTCGCCGTGTTCGGTTTCCTCGATCTCCGCCATCAGGGTGGCGACGCGCCGTGTCGGCGCCGAGAGATACGGCGCCAATGCCGCGCGCGCGGCCGCAAATTCGCGCGCATCGAGCGCGGCGCGCGCGACCGCCAGCGCGCCTTCGAGTTGGCCGGTCACATAACCAGCGAGCTTCTGCATGCGCGCGAGGCGTTCGCGCGCGCTGTCGCCAAGCCGCAAATTCGCATAGGCCTCGGCGACGTCGGGATGCGGGTTGATCGTCCACGCCTTCTCCAGAATCTTGCGCGCCTTGCGCTGCTCGCCCGCCTCCGCCAGCCGCCGGCCCGCCAGCGCGGCCGCCGGCACCAGATCGGGCGCGAACTTGACCGCCTCCAGCACGGCGGCGCGCGAACCGTCGCGGTCGATCTCTTCCAGCGCCAGCGCGCGGGCGGTCAGCAACACCGCGCGCTTGCGCCGGTAATCGGGTTTGTCGAGCGTGCCCTTCATGGCATCGAGCGCGTCGAGCGCGCCGGCCCAGTCGGCGGCGGTACAGCGATAATCGAGCACCGCCTGTCCTGCCCAAGCCGGCGCCGGCGATGCGTTGACCGCTTCCTCGGCGGCGAGCCGCGCGGCGTCCCCGTCGTCGCGCCGCTGCGCTTCGATGTAGAGTCCGCGCAGGCCCAGCACCTTGGTGTCGTCGCGCCGGGTCATTTCACGGAAAGCGCGCTCGGCGCCGGCGCGGTCGCCGGCCATTTGCGCCGATTGCGCGGCGAGCAGCAGCGCCAGCGGATCGCCGGGCGACAATCGCGCCGCGTCGTCGGCCGATCGGCGCGCGCCGCGCAAATCGCCGGCGCCGATCGCGATCAATCCATGCGAGATCGCCAGATAGCCTTTCATCGCGCGGCGATGCCGGAAGAACAGCGCCACCTGCTCGGGCGAGCGAAAGATGCCGCGCAAGACCGCCAATAACAGCATCAACACGAGCACCAGCGCGGCGAGGGCGAGCGCGGCCACCATCACCGAGGTTTCGATGTGGTAGCCCATCCAGGTGATGACGACGTCACCGGGCCGGTCGGCGACCCAGACAAAGCCGGCCGCCAGCACCGCGACCGCCAGCAGGAACAGGATCACGCGGATCATTGCGTCCCTACCTTAGGCCCGAGCGCGCGCGCCGTGTCGGCGGCGTATTGACGCGCGGCCGCGAATGCGGCCTGGCGCGCCTGCGCCTTTGCAATCCAGGCCAGCGCCGGCGCGCGCGTTGCGTCGGGGAGCTTGCCGAGAGCGGTGAGCGCGGCGGGGATATCGGCTTTGGCGGCGTCGCTTTCGAGGCGCGCCAGCACAGCGGAGGCGTCGTCGCCGGGCGGCGCGTTGACGGGACGGATGCGCACCAGTCTGCCGGCATTGGCCTCCAGCCGATCGAAGAAGCCGCCGGCCGCTGTCTGGGCGTCTGAAATCTTGAGCATGGCCGGAAGTAGCGCGCCCAGTTCCTGTGCCAGCGCTTGCGCGGCCGGCAAGCCGGTTGCCGCGAAAGGTGCGAGCGGGGCAAGCGTTTTGTCGTCGCCGCCAAGTTGCTTAACGGTCGCCAGTTCGTTGGCAAACGGCTCGCCGACCAAAACGGCATCGCGCAGCACCCCGGCGCTGAAGGCCAGCCGCGCCGCATTGTCGTTGCCGCTGCTCGTGGTGGCGATCTTGCTGATGTCGGCGCGGGCCGTTTGCGCTGCGGCCTCCAATGCGGCGATGCGCTTGTCGAGCGCCGCAATGTCCGCGCGCGATGACTCCGTCGGAACGACGGCTTTGAACGAAGCTTGCAGTTCCGCCACCGCCTTGGCGGCTGCATCGGCGCGCTCGCGGGCTTGTGCGGCATTGACGGTGGCATCGTCCGTTCGATGATTGAGCGCGGCCAACGCGACGCCGAGCGATTTCATCGCGCTGTCGGCGGCGGTAATTCGCTGCGCCACACCGGTATCGCCCGCCGGTTGTTGGTTCATCGTCTCTTCGATCTTGCCGATGCGCTGGGTCAGTACATCGATCGCTTTGCTATCCGCGGGGGCTTGCGTCGCCGTGTCGGTCGACGTCGCGTAGCGCTGCGGCAGCAGGCCGGAAAACCAGAGTGCGGCCGCTACCAGCATCACCGCGGCCGCGCCCGCGGCACCGGCCGCAAGCGTCGCCATGACGATGTTGCCGCGAGGCGGAATCGCGGCCGGCCCAGCCGGCGGATCGCTCGCCTTCCCGGACGGCGGCTCAGGAGCGGCGGGCGGCGGTTCCGCAGGAGGCGGCGGCTCGGCAGACTCTGGCACCGCCGCCTGCGGCGGGGACGGCATTTCGGTGGCGGTGAGGTCGATGGTTGGCGCCGCACGCTTTTTGCCGCTCGGGCCGGCGGACGCGGCGCGCGGCGCTCGTTCGGGCGTTTCCGGCGTGGTGCGCTTGTCTGCCATACGGTTCCTCGGTGAATCGGCCCACCCGACCGCAGGAAATAGCCCAAATGGCGCAGAGGCGCCAATCAACCCTGCGCCCGCTCCAGGCTTGCAATCAGCGCCGCCTCATCCGGTCGCGGCGCGATCGCGATACGGCCGGCGCCCGCGCCCGCGAGCGGCTCGGCGGCCTGCGCCGACAAACATATATGCCGGACGGCGAGCGCCTGCTTGGCAACGCCGGCTTGGGCCGCGCCGGCGAGATAGGTCTCGGCGCTACGCTTGGAAAAATGCAGCACCGCGTCAACCTCGCCGGCTTGTAGCGCCGCGCTCAGTGCGGGGGGAAACAGCGCGCTGGCCGCGCGATAGACCACCGCCATCTCCGCCGCGATGTCGTGTACGACCAGTTCGGCCACCAGATCGGCGGCGCGGTCCTCCCCGGCCAGATAGAGCAATGGCGCGGAGGCGTCGGCGTGCCGCTCGGCGATGAGCTTCACCAGATCGCGCACATCGCCGCCGGCCGCGGTGACATTGGAGAAGCCCGCCTGCCGCGCAGCGTCCGCGCTGCGCCGTCCGACCGCGAACAGCGGAAGCTTGAACAACGCTTTGCCGGCCGGGCTGTCGGCGATGGCGCCCGGCGCATTGGCGCTGGTGATGATGACGCCGCCCCAGCCGCCGGAAAAATTTCCCGCGACCGGCTCGACGCGCATCAGCGGCGCCACCAGCACCTCGTGCCCGCGCGCGCGCAAGGCGGCGGCGGTGCGTTCGCTATCGGACTGCGGGCGGGTGACGACGAGGCGCATATCATATTTTCCTGCGCATGATCTTATCCGAAAACCGGTTCCCACTTTTCGGGATCATGCGCTAGCCGATGAGGCCGGCCGGTGCGTCACGCTTGATCGCGCGCCCGGCTTCGGTGCCTATCTTGACGGCGTCGGCGCGCAGCCCGCGCGAACTGTGTTCGCATGAAGGATTGCCATCCGGGTGCGCGAGCAGCCCGCGGAAGTGAATCGTGTCGTCGGAAATATCGGCATGCCCGCCGATCGGCGTCTTGCAGGAGCCGTCGAGCTCGGCCAGGAAAGCGCGCTCGCAGGCGATCGCGATTGAGGTGTCAGCGTGGTCGATGCGCGCCAGTAGTTCGCGCGTGCGCGCGTCATCGGTGCGCGTTTCGATGCCGATCGCGCCCTGCGCGACCGCGGGCAGAAATTCCTCCGCGCTCATGATCGCGGTGGCGTGCTCCACGAGCCCGAGCCGCTTCATGCCGGCGAGTGCAAGAATGGTGGCGTCGACCTCGCCATCGTCGAGCTTGCGCAGACGCGTGTGCACATTGCCGCGCAGCGGCACCCCCTGCAAATCCGGCCGCGTCCGCTTGGCGATCGCCTGCCGGCGCAGCGACGCGGTGCCGAGCGTCGCGCCCTTCGGCAGTTCGGCGAGGGAGGCCGCCTTGCGGCTGATGAACACGTCGCGCGGGTCTTCGCGCTCGAGGCAAGCCGCCAGCATCAGTCCGGGCTGCGAAAAGGTTGGCATATCTTTCGCCGAATGAACGGCCAGATCGATGCGGCGNNCGTCGCCGCTGGTGCGGATGATCGTGAGCTCGATCGCCTCCTCCTCGAGCCCGAGCGCCGTCGCCAAGCGGGCGCGCACGGTGCGCACCTGCACCAGCGCCAGCGGGCTGCCGCGCGAGCCGATCCGCAAGGGGGCGGTGGATTGCGTCATATTCCCTCTCGATGCTAGGGCACCTTGTAGTGCACCCTTCCCGGAAAAGGGAAGGCCGGAGGGAGAAATGATCGTCCTCGGCATCGAGACGACTTGCGACGAGACCGCCGCGGCGGTGGTGGAGCGTTTCGAAGACGGCCACGGCAAGATTCTGTCCAATATCGTGCTCAGCCAAGTCAGCGAACACGCCGCTTTCGGCGGCGTGGTACCCGAGATCGCCGCCCGCGCCCACGTCGAGGTGCTCGACGGGATCATCGCCGAGGCCCTGGCGCAGGCCGGATGCGGCGTCGGTGCGCTCGATGGCATTGCCGCGGCCGCTGGCCCCGGGCTGATCGGCGGCGTGATCGTCGGGCTGACAACGGCCAAGGCGATCGCGCTGGTGCAGCGTCGGCCGCTGATCGCCATCAATCATCTCGAAGCCCACGCGCTCACTGCGCGGCTGACCGACGCCACGCCGTTTCCCTATTGCCTGTTCCTCGCCTCCGGCGGCCACACGCAGATCGTCGCGGTGCGCGGCATCGGCGATTACGTACGGCTCGGCACCACCGTGGATGACGCCCTCGGCGAAGCCTTCGACAAGACCGCCAAGTTGCTCGGCCTTGGCTATCCGGGCGGACCGCTGGTGGAGAAAGAAGCCGCGCGCGGCGACCCGACGCGCTTCGCGCTGCCGCGGCCGATGCATGGGCGCAAGGACGCGGATTTCTCACTGTCGGGCTTGAAGACCGCGCTGCGTCTGGAAGCCGAAAGAATTGCGCCGGTGTCCGACCAGGACGTCGCCGACCTTTGCGCCTCGTTCCAGCAGGCGGTGGTGGACGTGGTGCTCGACCGGCTGCGCGCGGGCCTGCGGCTGTTCCGCGCCAAATACGGCGCGCCTACGGCGCTGGTTGCCGCCGGCGGCGTCGCCGCCAACCACGCGATCCGCAAAGTACTGCATCGCCTCGCCTTCGAAATCGGCAGCGTGCTGGTGGTGCCGCCGCTTGAGCTGTGCACCGACAACGGCGCCATGATTGCCTGGGCGGGCTGCGAACGGCTGGCGCTCGGCCTCACCGACACGCTCGATGTCGCGCCGCGCGCGCGCTGGCCGCTCGACGAGGTCGCGGCGGCGAAAGGCAGGCTGCAACGCACGGCGGCCTACAAATGAGCGGGCGCAGCACATGACCTTGCAACGCATTGCCGTGCTCGGAGGCGGCGCCTGGGGAACGGCGCTGGCCTTGACCTGCGCGCGCGCCGGGCGCGACGTCACGCTGTGGGAATTCGACGCCGGCAACGCCGAGCACCTCGCGACCAGGCGCGAGAGCCGCTTCCTGCCGGGCGTGCGCCTCGAAGGCAATATCAAGGTGACGCGCGCGCTGGCCGAAGCGTCGCGCAGCGACGCGATCCTTCTGGTCGTTCCGGCACAGGCCATGCGCTCGGTGATCAAGTCATTGGCGCAAACGATGGCCGCGGGTTCGCCGCTGATCGCCTGCGCCAAAGGCATCGAGCACGGCAGCCACAAATTCATGACCGAGATCATCGCCGAATGCGCGCCGAACGCGACACCGGCGATCCTGTCGGGCCCGAGCTTCGCCGCCGACGTGGCGCGCGGCTTGCCGACCGCAGTGACGCTGGCCGCTGCCGACGGGGAAATCGCGCAGGCGCTCGCGCAAACGATCGCGTCGGCGAGTTTCCGCCCCTACCATTCGACCGACGTGCGCGGCGTGGAGATCGGCGGCGCCGCAAAGAACGTGCTGGCGATCGCGGCCGGCATCGTGACCGGCCGCGGACTTGGAGCGAGCGCGTCGGCGGCGCTGACCACGCGCGGCTTCGCGGAGCTCGTGCGTTTCGGCAAGGCCTACGGCGCCAAGCCGGAAACCATGACCGGCCTGTCCGGGCTCGGCGATTTGATCCTAACCTGCTCCAGCCCGCAGTCGCGCAATTTTTCCTTTGGCGTCGCACTCGGCAAAGGTGAAAAGCCGGACGGCGCCGCGCACGGCAAATTGGCCGAAGGCGCCTTCACCGCGCCGGTGCTGCTGGAAATGGCGGTTGAGAAAAATATCGAGATGCCGATCTCGGCCGCCGTCGCCGCGCTGCTGGCCGAAACCCTGAGCGTTGATGAGGCGATCGACTCGCTGCTCACGCGCCCGATCAAATCGGAAGAATGACATGGCCTATTGGCTGATGAAATCCGAGCCTGGCGCCTGGTCGTGGGACCAGCAGATGAAAAGTGGCGCCAAGGGCGAAGCCTGGTCGGGCGTACGCAATCATCAGGCCAAGCTCAATTTGATGAAGATGAAGAAAGGCGACCGCGCCTTCTTCTATCACTCCAACGTCGACAAGGCAGCGGTCGGCATCGTCGAAATCGTCCGCGCGCATTATCCCGACCGGACCGCCAAGCCGGGCGAGCCCTGGGTGGTGGTGGACGTAAAGGCGCTCGAGCCGTTGCCCAAGCCGGTGACGCTCGATGCCATCAAGGCCGAGCCGAAGCTCAAGGCGATGGTGCTGGTCAATAATACGCGGCTGTCGGTGCAGCCGGTCACCGACGCCGAGTGGAAAATCGTGTGCAAGATGGGTGGGCTCTAGCAGGAGGACCGTCCGATGACCTTCGCAGGCATCAATTATTGGGCCGTGCTGGTGGCGGGCGCCATCGGCTTTGCGTTCGGCGGCGTCTGGTATCGCCTGCTGGCCGCTCCCTGGAAGGCCGCGCACGGCTTCAGCACCGAGCAGATTCGCGCCCACCACGGCAAGGGCGCGGCACCTTGGCCGCTCATCGTCGCGCTGGCCGCCGACCTGATCATGGCCTGGATGCTGGCCGGCGTGATCGGCCATCTCGGCGCCGTGACGATCAAGAACGGCATGCTCGCCGCCGCCTTCCTCTGGTTCGGCTTCGTTTTCACTACCCTGATAGTGAACAACACTTTCGGCATGCGCAGCGCCAAACTGATCGCCATCGACGGCGGTCATTGGCTGGCCGTGCTGCTGCTGATGGGCGCGATCATCGGCGCCTGGGGCGTCTAAAGTCCGCCCAAAGTGGGGCATCGCGCGCCTTGTCGCGCCTGCAACCGCCGTCGCATAATAGGGCCAACAATCAAGACGGTGCCCGCGGCGCAGCTCGCGGGCGGGGAGGAAGTTCCGATGTCCGACAAGCTCTATGACGTTCCGCCTGCCTGGCAGAAACGCGCCTTCGCCGACAAAGCCAAGTACGACAACATGTACGCGCACTCGATCAAGGACCCGAACGGGTTCTGGGCCGAGCAGGCCAAGCGCATCGACTGGATCAAGCCGTTCAGCAAGGTCAAGAATACATCCTTCGATCCGCACAACGTCTCGATCAAATGGTTCGAGGACGGCACGCTCAACCTCGCCTACAACTGCGTCGACCGGCATCTCGCCAAACGCGGTGACCAGGTCGCCATCCTGTGGGAAGGCGACGATCCGAAAGACGACAAGAAGATCACCTACAAGCAATTGCACGCCGAGGTCTGCCGCTTCGCCAACGTGCTGAAGGCGCGCGGCGTCAAGAAGGGCGACCGGGTCACCATCTACATGCCGATGATTCCGGAAGCGGCGATCTCCATGCTCGCCTGCGCGCGCATCGGCGCCATCCATTCCGTGGTGTTCGGCGGCTTCTCGCCCGATTCGCTCGCCGGCCGCATCGAGGACTGCAAGTCGCCCATCATCGTCACCGCCGACGAAGGCGTGCGCGGCGGCCGCAAGATTCCGCTCAAGGTGAATGCCGATGCCGCCGCCGACAAGGCCGGCGGCGTCACCAGCATCATCGTCGTGCGCCGCACCGGCGAGAAGGTGGCCATGCAAGCGGGCCGCGACGTCTATTACGACGAAATCGCCAAGACCGTGCCGGCCGATTGCCCGTGCGAGGAGATGAGCGCGGAGGACCCGCTGTTCATTCTTTATACGTCGGGCTCGACCGGCAAGCCGAAGGGCGTGCTGCACATCACCGGCGGCTATGCCGTCTACACCTCGATCACCCACCAATACGTGTTCGACTATCACGAAGGCGAAATCTACTGGTGCACCGCCGACGTCGGCTGGGTCACCGGCCATAGCTACATCGTCTATGGCCCGCTTTCAAACGGCGCCATCACCATGATGTTCGAAGGCGTGCCGAACTATCCGACCTCCTCGCGCTTCTGGGAGGTTTGCGACAAGCATCAGGTCAACATCATCTACACCGCGCCGACCGCGATCCGCGCCCTCATGCAGGGCGGCAACGATCCAGTGACGAAGACTTCGCGCAAAAGTCTGCGACTGCTTGGCACCGTCGGCGAGCCGATCAATCCGGAAGCCTGGGAGTGGTACTATCACGTAGTCGGCGAGGACCGCTGCCCGATCGTCGACACCTGGTGGCAGACCGAGACCGGCGGCATCTTGATCACACCGCTGCCCGGCGCCACCAAGCTCAAGCCGGGTTCCGCGACGCTTCCGTTCTTCGGCGTCATCCCGCAGATCGTCGACGCCGAAGGCAACGAACTCAAGGGCGCCGGCTCGGGCAATCTCTGCATCGCGGACTCATGGCCGGGCCAGATGCGCACGGTCTATGGCGATCACGAGCGCTTCGTGCAAACCTACTTCTCGACCTATATCGGCCGCTATTTCACCGGTGACGGCTGCCGCCGCGACGAGGACGGTTATTACTGGATCACCGGCCGCGTCGACGACGTGATCAACGTTGCCGGCCA
>PMAF01000208.1:308-26160 GCA_003152455.1 Hyphomicrobiales bacterium | reverse complement strand
TGCGCAAGATCGCCGAGGATGAATTCGGTAATCTCGGCGACACCTCGACGCTGGCCGATCCGGCCGTGGTCGACGATCTAGTCAACAACCGGCAGAACAAGCGGGCGGCCAAAGCGGGAGCGTGATGGCGCTAATTGGCCGCGCCTTGTGCGGGAACGCGCGGCGCCTCTAGGCGTCGGCCAGCGTGTGGCCGGTGCCGTGGGTCAGGTCGTGAATCTTGCGCGTGCGCACGACCTCGTTGCGCGCGCCCTCGTTGTGCGTGAACAATTCGAGCATCTCGGTCTCATCGTCCACCACCGGCGTCAGCGCCGCATCTGCATGGGAACGGCGATTGGGATCGTTGCGTACACGCCGGCGCATGCGGTCGATCGTGAACCATTGCCACGCCATCCGCGCGTGCGTCGAGATTATCTCCCAGGTGTATTTGGGATAGAACGCCCAAACCGGCTCAATCGGCATGCCGTAACGGCGATCGAGCCCGTGTTTGCGGCGGAATAGCCGATTTGAGCCGCTTTTGCTGTCGAACGGACTGTAGCGGCGCCGGATAGAACCAGCCGCCGCGTAACTTTGCCCAATTATTCGTTTACGTTATTTGGAGCTTTCGCCTCAAAATTCGCACGCAACGACTATGATTGGCGCCGGTTTAAACGACGTCAGGGCATTTGCGATGTTTCGGCGTGCGGCACTATCGGTTGCGATCGGGGCGGGAACTTTGCTGCTGATGGCGGCATCGGCCAATGCGGCGACCCACGACCTCGTCAACTTCTCCGGCTTTTCGCCCGGCACCATTGTGGTGAAAACCCACGAGCGCCGTCTTTATTACGTCCTCGATGGCAGCCAGGCCCTGCGGTTTCCGGTCGGTGTCGGCCGTGCCGGCATGGCTTGGACCGGCAACGCCCGCGTCGAAGGCAAATTTGTGCGCCCGGCCTGGGCGGCACCCGCCTCCATTCGCCGCGAGAATCCGCGTATGCCGAAAGTTATTCCCGGCGGCGCCGCTAACAATCCGATGGGCGCTGCCGCTCTCACCTTGCGCGGCGGCGAATATGCCATCCACGGCACCAACCGGCCGGACTTGATCGGCAGCTTCGTCTCGCACGGCTGTATTCGCATGTACAACAGCGACATCCGCGAGCTCTATCGCCTGGTCTATGTCGGCACACCGGTGATCGTGGAACGCTGATCCCGCGATTGCATGCTAGTGCTGGATCGACGGCGTTCAGTCGTCGACGCAAATCCGCCCGCAGCCCTCGCACGGCCTGACCCAATGGCAGTGATGCGCATGGGCGTGCGGCACATGCAGATGCTGGGCCTCAGGAGGCGGCGGAGACGGAGCGACCGAAATACTCGGTACTGCCCGCAGGTAGTCATCATTGCGCAAACCGTGCGGCATGGTCGTCAGCGCGTCGGCACCAACCGCCGCAGCGGCTCCAGCCCCAATTCCGCTTGCACCAACTCCGCCGTAACTGACTTGAGCATTGGCCGAATGTGCGACCAACAGCGTCATGGCCATACTGAAGAGAACACCGCGCAACATTTTTCCCTCCCCTAATCGTCTCGCCTGCAAAGTTATCCGCACCAGCTTTCGCGCCGCCCGCCGGAATAGCGGCACGCATATCCGCCGCCGTCTGCCGATTCGCGCAAGCACAATCTATAGTAGAACATCGGTTATTATGCCACCATACGACGCCTGGCCGGGCGGCTTAACCTGTGTGTCGGTGAGGTTTTTTCTGTACGGTTCGCGCCCCAGCCACAATTCGTTGGCAATGATCCGGACATGGCGCGACCGCGCACCTCCCCGCAGCCGGAAGTCCTCGGCCTCGCCGCCCGAAGGATTGCCGCCGACATTCTCGACGGTGTCCTGCGGCGGAAAATCGCGCTCGACGAACAGCTGTCCGGCAAAGCCGCCCATCCCGGCCTCGCCTCGCTTCCCGACCGCGACCGCGCGCTGATGCGCCGGCTCATCGCCACCGTATTGCGGCGGCTCGGCACCTTGCGCCACCTGCTCGGCGGGTTTCTCGACAAGGGCTTCCCGGCCGAAGCGCCGCGCGTAGAAACCATTCTGCTGATCGGCGCCGCGCAGATCCTCTGGCTCGAAGTGCCCGATCATGCCGCAGTCGATCTGTCCGTGCGGCTGGCCCAGGCCGACCGCCGCGCGGCGCGCTACGCCGGCCTGATCAACGCGGTGCTGCGCCGCGTGACGCAGAGCAAGACGGCCGCACTCGCCAGCAATGCGACGCGTGACACGCCGAAATGGCTGCTGGCGCGCTGGACCAAGCGCTACGGCGCCGAGACTGCGCGCGCCATCGCCCAAGCCAACGGCCACGAACCCGCGCTCGATCTGACCGTCAAGCAGGATCCGGAAAGCTGGGCCGAGCGGCTGCGCGGGCGCGTGCTGGCGACCGGCACGGTGCGCACGCTGGCGCAGGGCGCCATCACGCTGCTACCGGGTTTTGCCGAAGGCGCCTGGTGGGTGCAGGACGCCGCCGCGTCGCTGCCCGCCCGCCTGCTCGGTGACGTGCGCGGCAAAGCGGTCGCCGATCTGTGCGCGGCGCCCGGCGGCAAGACCGCGCAGCTCGCCTTGGCCGGCGCGCATGTCACCGCGCTCGATCGCTCGGCGGCGCGGCTCAACCGTCTGCACGAGAATCTAGCGCGGCTTGCGCTGCAAGCCGAAACCGTCGCCGCCGATGCGCTCGACTGGCAAGGCGGTCCGTTCGACGCCGTGCTGCTCGACGCGCCCTGTTCTTCGACCGGAACCATCCGGCGCCATCCCGACGTGCCCTGGCTCAAGAGCGAAGCCGACATCGCGGCGCTGATCTCCCTGCAGCAGCGGCTGCTCGACCGCGCGATCGGCCTGCTCAAGCCCGGCGCTATCCTAGTCTATTGCGTCTGCTCGCTGGAGCCGGAGGAAGCCGAGGACCAGATCGCGGCGCTGTTGGCGCGCGACCCGTGCGTCGCCCGCATCCCTGTTGCAGCGCAAGAGGTATGCGGCCACGCCGAATTTCTCACCGCGAATGGCGACCTGCGCACGCTGCCGCCGCAATTGCCCGACCCCGATCCGCACTGGGCGGGGCTCGACGGCTTCTATGCCGCCCGGCTCACCCGCAATGCGATTTAGTCTCCCGGTCCGCCCAACGGCCCTGGCGAACGGCGGGGAGGTTGAGCAAAAGCAAGCATTGGCCCTGCCGCATCCCTTGGCTATCTTACGGATTGTGCGCGATAATCAGCGCGCGCCGCAGGGGACGAGCGCCTTCATGATGCGGGTTTCGGTCGCGGAGCGATCCAGGCTGTCCGCGCTTATCGGGCGCCGCGCGTTCCGCAGCCTGCTCGGCCGCATCAACACGCATCCGCTGATGCGCTGGCGGTTCGGCTCGACCAAGACCGACCGGGTGGTGATCGCGCCGCAGGATCTGCGCACCGCCGACGCCACCCGCGCCAGTGAAATCTATGCCGGCCGCTTCGCCTTCGCCGGCAAGGTGGTGATCTGCGATCGCCGGTCTCCGTTCGAGACGACGCCGCCGTCCGACGAATGGGCGGTGACGTTGCTGAACTTCTCCTGGCTGCGCCACCTGCGCGCCGCTGACAGCGCCATCACCCGCGCCAATGCGCGCTCGCTGATCGACGACTGGATCACGCTGCAAGGACGTTGGCATCCGGTCGGCTGGCGCGTCGATATCCTCTCGCGCCGCATCGTCTGCTGGCTCAGCCAGGCGCCGTTCATATTGCAGGATGCCGACCCGCGCTTCTACCGCCGCTTTTTGCGCAGCCTGTCCCGGCAGATCCGCTATCTGCGCCGCTCGCTCAAACAATCGCGCGACGGGCTGCCGCGGCTGCAAGCGGTGATCGCGCTCAATTATGCGACGCTGTGCATGCAGGGGATGTCCGGCAGCCTGCGCTCCAACGCGCGCCGCTTGATCGACGAGCTGCGGCGCCAGATCCTGCCCGACGGCGGCCATATCAGCCGCAATCCGGGCGCGCTTATCGAATTGCTGGTCGACTTGTTGCCGCTGCGGCAGTTGTTCTCGGCGCGCCACCTGCAACCGCCGCAGGCGCTCAACAACGCCATCGATCGCATGATGCCGATGCAGCGTTTCTTCCGTCATGCCGACGGCAATTTCGCGCAATTCAACGGCATGGGGCCGACGCCGGTGGACCTGCTCGCCACCGTGTTGGCCTATGACGACGCGCGCGGCACCCCGGTGTCGAATGCGCCGCATTCCGGCTATCAACGCATCGATGCCGGCGACACCGCCTTGCTGATGGACACCGGCCGGCCGCCGCCGCTGGCTTTGAGCCAGGAGGCGCATGCCGGTTGCCTGTCGTTCGAGCTGTCGTGGAAGACGCACCGGCTGGTGGTCAATTGCGGGTTGCCGGCGGTGAACAAGGAAAACTGGCGGCAGGTGGCGCGCGCCACCGCGGCGCATTCCACCGTCACGTTCAACGACGTCCCGTCTTGCCGTTTTCTCGACTCCAGCCGGTTGCGGGGGCTGCTGTTCGGCACGCCGGTCGTCAGCGGGCCGCACGACGTGCGCGTGGCGCGCAGCGACACGGCCGAGGGTACGAATTTGACCGCCTCGCATGACGGCTACGCCGACGCCTTCGGCGTGATCCACCGTCGCGCACTGCGGCTTAGTCCGGACGGCCACACGCTCGACGGCGAGGACAGCTTCACGCCGGCCAGCGGCGCCGTGCTGCCGGTGAGCAAGCCCGACGGATTCGCCGTCCGCTTTCACCTGCATCCTTTGGTCAAGGCCAACCGCCTGTCGGACGGTCGCGGCGTGATCCTGCTCCTACCAGACCGCGAGCTATGGACCTTCAGTGCCGACGGCGCAGCCGTACAGATCGAGGAAAGCGTGTTCCTGTCCGGATCAGAAGGCCCGCGCCGCACGGTGCAGATCGTGATTTACGGGCACGCCCGCAGCCAGGCCGCGGTACGCTGGAGTTTCCGCCATGCCCCGCCGGCACCGCCGCTGGGTGCCCGCCTGGAGCGGGCGGACGAGCCGGAATTGCCGCTGTAATCATTTGTGGACGCCCGGTAGGACCGGGGAAATCCCGAATACACTTCCGGCCGCTTCCTGTGCTAGCCCGTGACCATGACCAGCCACCCGCGCCGCATCACCCGCGCCCTGCTGTCGGTATCCGACAAAGCCGGCCTCGCCGAATTCGCCACCGCGCTCGCCGGCTACGGCGTCGAACTCGTATCCACCGGCGGCACCGCCAAGGCGCTGAAAGATGCCGGCCTGAAGGTAATCGACGTCGCCGAGCTGACCGGTTTTCCGGAAATGATGGACGGCCGGGTCAAGACCCTGCACCCGAAGGTGCATGGCGGCCTGTTGGGCGTCCGCTCCAACAAGGCGCACGCCGCGGGGATGGAGAAATACGGCATCAAGCCGATCGATCTCCTGGTGGTGAACCTCTATCCGTTCGAGGCCACCGTCGCCAAAGGCGCCGCGTACGACGACTGCATCGAGAACATCGACATCGGCGGGCCGGCCATGATCCGCGCCGCCGCCAAGAATCATGCCGACGTGACCGTGGTGGTAGAGCCCGCCGACTACGACAAGTTGCTCGCCGAACTCGCCCTGCATAGCGGCATGACGTCGCTCGAGTTGCGCCGGAAGCTGGCGGCGAAAGCCTATGCGCGCACCGCGGCCTATGACGCGGCGATCTCCAACTGGTTCGCCGAGACGCTGCACGACGATGCGCCGGATTACCGCGCATTCGGCGGCAAACTGATCCAGGCGCTGCGCTATGGCGAGAACCCGCACCAGAAAGCGGCCTTCTATCGCAGCGCCGGCGAGCGCGCCGGCGTGTCGTCGTCGCGGCAGCTGCAAGGCAAGGAACTGTCCTACAACAACATCAACGACACCGACGCGGCCTATGAATGCGTCGCCGAGTTCGATACCGGCCGCACCGCGGCTTGCGTGATCGTCAAGCACGCCAATCCGTGCGGCGTGGCGGAAGGCGCGAGCCTCGTCGATGCCTATCGCAAGGCGCTCGCCTGCGATTCGAACTCCGCTTTCGGCGGCATTGTCGCGCTCAACCGCAAGCTCGATGCCGATGCGGCACGCGCGATCACCGAGATATTCACCGAGGTGATCATCGCGCCGGACGCCACCGACGAGGCGATCAAGATCGTCGCCACGAAAAAGAATCTGCGGTTGCTGCTGGCCGGCGGCCTGCCCGATCCACGCGCCGCGGGGTTAACGGTGAAATCGGTGGCGGGCGGGTTGCTGGTGCAATCGCGCGACAACGCGGTGGTGGACGAGATGCAATTGAAGACCGTCACCAAGCGCGCGCCGAGCGAAGCCGAGCTCAGCGATCTGCGTTTCGCCTTCCGCGTCGCCAAACACGTGAAGTCGAACACCATCGTCTATGCCAAGGCGCTGGCCACCGTCGGCATCGGCGCCGGGCAGATGAGCCGAGTTGATTCCGCGCGTATCGCCGCGCGCAAAGCGGAAGACGCAGCCAAAGAATTGAAGCTGCCGGCGCCGCTGACCACAGGTTCGGTGGTCGCGTCCGATGCGTTTTTTCCGTTCCCCGACGGGCTATTGGTCGCGATCGAAGCCGGCGCCACCGCGGTGATCCAGCCCGGCGGCTCGATGAACGATCAGAAGGTCATCGACGCCGCCGACGCGCATGGCATCGCCATGGTGTTCACCGGGGTAAGGCATTTCCGCCACTAGTTGTTCCGGGGCGCGGCCGAAGGTCGCTTCGCGTCGTCCCGGAATGGCAGCAACTACTCCCGCGCCAGATCGCCCAGCAAGCTCGCCGCCACCGACAGCTTCGACAGCGTCAGCCCCGAGCCGGCGATCTCGTGGATGGCCGCGCGGATGCGCTCGACTTCCGCCTGCCGCGGCTTGACCCATTCCTCCACCGCGCCGGCGCCGGCAAATCCACTAACTTGACCGTTGCCGACCATGGCGGCGGTGAGCCGCCGCTCCGCGTCGCCGATGGAATCGAGCGCGCGGTCGAGTGCCAGGCGGTCGAAGTAATCCGACACCACGATGCCCGGCACCGCGCCGATGACGCGGTCGAGCTGGAAGAACGCTTCGGTCGCGAAATAGGTCGCGGTCACCTCGCCCACCGGCTTCTTGCCTTGCTCCGCCACCAGCACGATGTCGGGCGCGGCCTTCAGCGCGGCAAGGCTGGCGATACGGTGCGCCAGCGCCTCCGGCACGCCGGCTTTGGCGAGTTCCGCCACCCGGGCATCGCGCGCAGCCAGAGCCTGCTTCGACAACGCGCCGTCGAGCGCGGTCGTCACCTGCGCGATGCCGGCGCGGTAATGCCCAATGATTTTTTCCAAGCCCTGCTTGAGATCGGCGTTGCGCAGGAACCACACCAGCCGGTCGAGCAGCAGGTCCTGCACGGCGGCGTAAAGATCGAGCTGCGCCTTGCCGGATATCTTGCTGTCGAGCGTATCGATCTCGCTGTTGAGCGCGATCAGGTCATAGCTGTTGCGAACGGCCGCGAAGGCAGCGGCGATGGCAGCGGGCACCGCCCCGGTCTGGTCGGAAATACGCACGATCAGCGTGGCGCCGCCTCGATTGATCATCGAGTTCGTGAGTTGCGTGGCTATGATCTCGCGCCGCAGCCGGTGCGCGTGCAGCGCGTCGTCATAGCGCTCCGACATCTCCTTGGGGAAATAGCGTTCGAGCTCGCGCCCGAGATAGGGATCGTCCGGCACCGCGCTGTCGAGCAGTTCGCTGTAGAGCGAGAGCTTGGCATAGGCGAGCAGCACGGCTAGTTCCGGCCGCGTCAGCGCCAGATTGCGCTTGCGCCGCTCGGCGATCGCCATCTCGTCGGGCAGGTATTCCACCGCGCGGTCGAGTGCACCGCGCATTTCCAGCGTCTGCATCAACCGCTGCTGGAAGCCTAAATCCTCCAGCCCGCGCCGCTGCGCCAGCGAAAGCGCCAGCGTCTGCTGGTAATTGTTGCGCAGCACCAGGCGCGCGACCTCGCCGGTCATCTCGGCGAGCAGCGCGTTGCGCGCCTCGAACGTAAGCGCGCCGGAGCGCAGCGGCCGGCTCAGCGCGATCTTGATATTGACCTCGACGTCCGAGGTATTGACGCCGGCGGAATTATCGATGGCGTCGGTGTTGAGGCGGATGCCGGCAAGCGCCGCCTCGATGCGGCCGCGCTGGGTCATGCCTAGGTTGGCGCCTTCGCCGATCACCTTGCAGCGCAATTCGCCGCCGGTGACGCGGATTGCATCGTTGCCGCGGTCGCCGGCCGCTTCGTCGCTCTCGCCCGACGACCGCACATACGTGCCGATGCCGCCGAAGAACAACAGATCGACTTGCGCCGTCAGGATGGCCTTCATCATGTCCTGCGGCGTAACGGCCTCGGGAACGCCGAACAGTTTCTGCGCCGCGGCGCTCGGCCGGATTTCCTTCGAAGTGCGCGGATAGACGCCGCCGCCCGCCGAAATCAGCTTCTGGTCGTAATCCTGCCAGCTCGAGCGTGGCAACGCGAACAGCCGCTTGCGCTCGGCGAAGCTCGCGGCCGGATCGGGATCCGGATCGATGAAGATATCGCGGTGATCGAACGCCGCCAGCAGCCGGGTGGTATTCTCGCGCAACATGCCGTTGCCGAACACGTCGCCCGACATGTCGCCGACGCCGACGGCGGAAAACGGCGTCTTTCCGATATCGACGTCCATCTCGCGGAAATGCCGCTTCACCGCCTCCCAAGCGCCGCGCGCGGTGATGCCCATGACCTTGTGGTCGTAGCCGGCCGAGCCGCCGGAGGCGAAGGCGTCGCCCAGCCAATAGTCGTGCTCGATCGAAATCGCGTTGGCAATGTCGGAGAAGGTCGCGGTGCCCTTGTCGGCGGCGACCACCAGATAGGGGTCGTCACCCTCGTAGCGCACCACGCAGTCGGGCGGAACGATGCTGCCGTCGTGGTGGATGTTGTCGGTGATGTCGAGCAGCGTCGATATGAACAGCTTGTAGGTTTCGATGCCTTCCGCCTGCACCACGTCGCGGGCGGCGCCCTTCGGCATCAGCTTGGGCACGAAGCCGCCCTTGGAGCCGACCGGCACGATCACCGCGTTCTTGACNNGACCAGCGGATGCCGCCGCGCGCCACCTTGCCGAAGCGCATGTGCACGCCTTCGACACGCGGCGAATAGACGAAAATTTCGTAGAGCGGGCGCGGCAGCGGCAGATCGGTGATCTTGCCGCTTTCGAACTTGACCGCGATCAGCGCCTTGGGATGGCCGGCCTTGTCGGTCTGAAAGAAATTGGTGCGAATCGCCGACTGCACCGCATTTACGAAGTGACGCAAGATGCGGTCCTCGTCCAGGCTCTCGACCTTCTGCAATTCCACTTCGATGCGCGCGGCGATCTCGCTCTGCCTGGCGTCGCGCCCGGGCGCCGCCTCGGGCCGCGGATCGAACCGGGCATGGAACAGTTCGACGATGTTGCCAGCGACGGCGAAATGCTTGGTGAGCGTCGCCCACATGTAGTCCTGCGAATAGGGCACGCGCACCTGGCGCAGGAAGCGCGACAGCGTGCGGATCAACGCCACGTCGCGCCAAGCCAGGTTGCCCGCGAGCGTCAGTGCGTTGTAGCCGTCGTTCTCGGCGGCCCCGCGCATCACCATCAGGAAGGCGGCTTCCAGACGCGCCTTGCCGGCATCGAGATCGATCATGCGGCCGTCGCGCCGCTCCAGCAGCATGTCGTGGAACCAGGTGTCGTGGGCACCGTCGCCTTTCGGCGCGATGTGATAGGTGCGTTCATCCACCACCCGGAAGCCCATGTTTTCCAGCACCGGAACGCGCTCCGACAGCGGCAGCGGGCGCGCCAGACTCCAAACTTTCAGGCCGACCGCGCGCTGCTCCTCCTCCAGCCGGTGATGGAAATCCACCCCCAGCGGGCGCTGCTCGCTCAAAGATTCGACCACGCGGATATCGCCGGCTGCCACCGCCGGCGCATAGGCTTCCTGGAAGCCGACGGAAAATGCATCGCGGTAACGGGCAAACAACGCGTGCGCCTTGTCCGGCGGATTGGCCAGCGCCAGCGCGTCGCTCAAACCGTCGGACCATGAGCGCACGATTGTCGCGACCTCGCGCTCGAGCGTGGCGCTGCCGATCATGGGCGCGGTGCCGNNGGATAGAACGCCGAGACGCGGCCGATGAAGGCGCTGCTGAGATAATCGCCGATCCGCACGCGGATGCGGCTGTCGTAGCGTTCGCGCGGAACGAATACCAGCACCGACACGAAACGGTCGAAGCGGTCGCGCCGCGCCAGCACGCGCACGCGCGGCCGTTCGTCGAGCTGCAGGATGGCGAGCGTGAAGCGATAGAGCGAGTCTTCGTCGACCTGGAACAGTTCGTCGCGCGGATAATGCTCCAGCACGTTGGCCAGCGCCTTGCCGGAATGACTGTTGGGATCGAAGCCGGCGCGCTGCTCGACGCCCGCGATCTTGCGGCGGAGATAAGGAATGCTGTGCGCGGTGCGCGTATAGGCGGTGGAGGTGAACAGCCCGATGATGCGTTGTTCGCCGACCAGATTGCCGGATTCGTCGAAACGCTTGATGCCGACATAGTCGAGATACACGCGCCGATGCACGCGCGCGTGAATATTGGCCTTGGCGATGATCAAAAGGCGCGGCTCCTTGAGGAACGCCATGATCTCCGGCGTGTATTCGAGCAGCTCGTTGCCGCGCTTGAGCACGCGCAATTCGGGCGAGCGCATGATGCCAAGCGCGCTGTCGGGATCGGGCTCCAGCGTATTGCCGTCGAAGGTGTAATTGCGCACGCCAAGGAAGGTGAAATTGTCGGCCAGCAGCCATTGCAAAAACTGAATCGCTTCGGCGATTTCATCGACGGGCAGCGGCGGCGGATTGGTTTTCAGATCGGATACCAAGCTGTTGACGCGCTCCAGCATGGCGCGCCAATCCTGCACGGCCAGCCGCACTTCGCCGAGTACGATTGCGAGCGCGCGCATGATATCGGCGCGCGCGGCCTCGTCCAAGATCGGCTCGAGATGGATATGGATGAAGCTCTCGCGCGCGCCGCCGGCGGCGTCGGCAGCGCCGAACGCGACTAGCATTGC
The DNA here is from genome assembly GCA_003152455.1 of Hyphomicrobiales bacterium. Lineage (GTDB taxonomy): Bacteria > Pseudomonadota > Alphaproteobacteria > Rhizobiales > Xanthobacteraceae > Pseudolabrys. The sequence continues at coordinate 15,104 of PMAF01000208.1, read as the reverse complement.
GCCGTCGCGCCGCACGCCGAATACCGGATGAGCCACCAGCTGCACATTGAGCCGGCGCTCGGCGATTTCGCCCATCACCGAATCGACCAGGAACGGCATGTCATCATTGACGATCTCGATCACCGAGACCGACTTGCGCTCGCCCGATTCTTTCAGCGCGACGGTCGCGCAGCGGATTTTCGGGGCGCCCGGCTGCCGTTGCTTGAGAAAATCGAACGCCCGCTCGGCCAGCTCGGCGAGATCGGCGGCGGCGTAGCACAGCACGTCCTCGGCCACCGCGCGGGCGTAGAGCTGCGCGACGAATGTTGCCGGGATGTCGTTGCGGCGGGCGGTGAGCGCGGCGCCGGCCTGTTCGATCACGGCACGCGCGGCGACTTCGTGCGCGCCGGCGGGAAATTCGGTGGCCACGGAGCCTCGCGCGGGTTGGGAGAATCGGTCGAGCATGAATTAGGAGTTTTCACTTTCCGGAGCGGGCCGTCGAGAGCAACACCCCCACTTGGTGACGCCAGCGTGACGCCTTCGCAAAGCGCAGGTGATGGCCCGGTTAAGACGCTGACCTAAAAGGCAGAAGCAGGGCCTCGCCGTCGTATCGCGCAAGCCCGGAACATTGTAATCTAGCGGCCGGGTCGGCTGGAGGGGATGCGTTCGATGGGTAAGGCTGGAAAATCTGTCAAAATCGCGCTGGTGAAGGCGCCCGCCACCAAACCCTCCGCCAAGTCGGCGGCGCTCAAGCCGATCCCGCTCAAGCTAGCCCCGGCCGCCGACGACGCGCCGATCATCGCGCTCAATTTGCCTATGGCGAAGCTTTCGCCGGCCGTGGCCCCCTATTTCAAGAAGTGCCAGGAGAAACTCGGCTTCATTCCGAACGTGCTGGTCGCCTACGCCTTCGACATGACCAAGCTCGAAACGTTCGTCGCGATGTACAACGACCTGATGCTGGGCGAGAGCGGGCTCTCCAAGCTCGAGCGCGAGATGATCGCGGTCGCGGTGTCGTCGCAGAACCGCTGTTACTACTGCCTCACCGCCCACGGCGCGGCAGTGCGGCAATATGCCCGCGATCCGCTGCTCGGAGAACAAATGGTGATGAACTACCGCGCCGCGCGCCTGAACAAGCGCCAGCGCGCCATGCTCGACTTCGCGGTCAAGCTCACCGCGCAGCCGGGAAACCTGGATGAGGCCGACCGCGAGCGGCTGCGCCGCGCCGGATTCTCCGACCACGACATCTGGGACATTTCCGCCGTCACGGGTTTCTTTAACATGTCGAACCGCGTCGCCTCCGCCACGGACATGCGGCCGAACACGGTCTACCACGGGCAAGCGCGCTAGAATGCCCTCTCCCCGCCCGCGGGAAGAGGTGACATAAAGCGACATGCGCCGGGTCTCTCGCTTTTTGGCTTTATCGCTTGTCGCCTTGCTGCTGGGCGCCTCCGCTCACGCGCAGGTCGCGCCGCTCGCGCGCACGCCGGTCATTCCGCCGGCAACGCCGATCCTCGCCCACAGCGGCATGGTGGTGGCGCAGGAGAGCCGCGCCGCCCGCATCGGCATCGAGATTCTCGATCGCGGCGGTAACGCGGTCGATGCGGCGGTGGCAGTCGGCTTCGCGCTCGCGGTCACCTATCCGCGCGCCGGCAATCTCGGCGGCGGCGGTTTCATGGTGATCCATCTTGCCAAAGACAACCGCGACGTGGCGATCGACTATCGCGAGACCGCCCCCGCTGCTGCGACGCCGACCATGTTCCTCGATGCCAAGGGCAATCCCGATCCGAAAAAGTCGCGCGATAGCGGACTCGCCGTCGGCGTGCCTGGCACGGTGGCGGGTCTGGCGCTGGCGCGCGAGAAATACGGCTCCGGCAAGCTCTCACTCGCGGATCTGATCACGCCGGCCATTCGCCTGGCGAGCCAGGGCTTCCCGGTCGAAGACGACACTGCCGACTCGCTACCGCGCGCGAAAGAGCGGCTGGCGCGCTGGCCGTCATCGGCGGCCATTTTCCTCACCGGGGGCCAGCCACCGAGCGAAGGCGACCGCCTGCTGCAATTCGATCTCGCCGACACTTTGCGGGCTATCGCGCAGGACGGTCCGCGCGCATTCTACCAGGGCAGTATCGCCGGCGAGATCGCCGACGCGGTCGTCAAGGCCGGCGGCATCATGACCAAGGACGATCTGGCCAACTACCACGCGCTGAAGCGTCCGGTCGTGCGCGGGACCTATCGCGGCTACGACATCGTCTCCATGCCGCCGCCCTCCTCCGGCGGCGTAGCGTTGATCGAGATGCTCAACATTCTGGAAGGCTACGACCTCGCCAAGCTCGGCCGCGGCGAACAATCGCTGCACGACCTGATCGAGGCGATGAAGCGCGCCTATGCCGACCGCGCCGTGTTCATGGGCGACCCCGATGCGGTGAAAATGCCAATCGCCGGCCTGCTCTCGAAAAAATACGCCGCGGCGTTGCGCGCGAGCATCGGCGACAAGGCGACCCCGGCCGCCGACATTCATGCCGGCAAGCCCGCCGATTTCGAGGGCCAGAACACCACGCATTTTTCCGTCATCGACCGCGACGGCAACGCGGTTTCGAACACCTACACGCTGAATTTCTCGTATGGTTTGGGGTTGGTCGCCGACGGCACCGGCGTGCTGCTCAACAACGAGCTCGACGATTTCACCTCGAAGCCCGGGACCGCCAACGCCTATGGTCTTGTGGGCTTCAACGCCAACCTGCCGGGACCGGGCAAGCGCCCGCTGTCGTCGATGACGCCGACCATCGTGCTGAAAGACGGCAAGCCGTTCCTGATCACCGGCTCGCCCGGCGGCAGCCGCATCATCACGGCGGTGCTGCAGGTCATCAGCAACGTGATCGACTTTCACATGGCCGTAGACAAGGCGGTGAGCGCGCCGCGCCTGCACAACCAGTGGCAGCCGGACGGGGCATTCGCCGAGCCGGGCTTTGCGCCCGATTTGCTGGATGCGCTGCAACGCCGCGGCCATAAAATCGTGCCGACCGAACCGCACACCTCGGCGAATTCGATTCTTGTCACACCCAACGGCTATGTCGGCGCCGCCGATACCCGCACGCGCGGCGCGCTGGCGGCGGGATATTGAGCGGCTATTACGCCCTCAGCGCGGCGGGCGGCGGCGGCACAGCGCTCAACGTCCCGATACAAAGATGATTGAGGTTGGGCCGCACGAGTTGCAACAACAGATGCGGGTGTTGCCCGACCTCCGGTAAATAGCCCATGATGATGCTGTCGAATAAATCGCGCGCCGTGGAGTCGTAGATCGACAGCCGGCGGCCCGCGGTGTCGATGCCGCCGCGAATATAAGGCCGCTCAGCCGACAATCTATATTTGTTGACCAGCTCCTGGGCTTCCTGGTCGGAAGTTTTCCCGGTTCCGGCAAGATGCCGGTAATTCGGCCCGCCGAGCGGCCGGGTGTGACAGCCCGAAGCGTTTGAACGAGGTATCACGCGTTGCCGTCGTTCTGTCTTCCCTTCCAGCCGCAGTGATGGATATCGGCCCGATCATCGCCTTTTCCCTCGCAAGACTTCGGAGCTTGGAAGGCGTGATAACCGCAACAGAAGACGCGAAGAACCCAGTCTTCGGCTATTTGTTCGCCGGAAAAAAGCTCCGTGAGATTGCTCGCAGATTGAGCAACGAATGCAAAATCAAGGACTGTGATAAACCGCAGCAGGATCTGCCCAAACTTAAGTTGTGGCGAAACAATCTTCATAAAATCCGGGACCATCTTGCCAGTTTCTCTCTTGAGGCGGAATTCGAGTGCGCTGTCGTCCTCATTGGCGGAAGGCTTGTTGGTATCGGCGATGAACCATTGGTGCCAGAACCCATATTGTATGCATCCCGGCGCATCGATGAAGCGATGAGGCTGACGACCCCACTGCTTCGCCAGGCGTTCGAAACGGTCGAGCCAGATCTTTTGGTAGTCCCATTGTGCGCCCCAGGCGATGCAGCAGGCGAAGCGTTGCTCGAACGCCACCGCGCGCGGCGCGTAATACACCTAAACCGCAGAATCATGGTTCGCGTAGAATGAAAATTGAAATTGCAAGGTTCTCAGCCCTCAGGCCCCGAAATTCTACAATTAACAATTGGCCAAGGTCCCTAAACCAGACTCACATTCAGTCAATTAGCTGTTGTTCACAACCGGCTAATTTTTGACTGGCGCGCCTAGATAAATTTTACGAACCAATTCGTTATTGCTTAGTTCTTCATGCGAATTTCCGACAAAAGCTATTTGACCATGCACAATGAAATAGCCACGTTCGCAGATCTTGGTCGCCTGATTGAAATTCTGTTCGGCCATTAGAACGGTGAGCTGTTGCTCTTTCTTAAGCTCTCCGATTTTTCGAATAACTTCTCGCACCATTATTGGCGCAAGGCCGACCGACGGCTCGTCCACGATCAAAATCTTCGGCGCTGTCATCAGCCCGCGCGCCAAGGCCAGCATCTGCTGTTCGCCGCCGCTCATGCTGCCGGACAGCTGCCGCCGCCGCTCGCGCAACCGTGGGAATGTCGCGTAGCAATATTCCAGACTTCGGGTGATCGTCCGCCGCGCGGTGCGCCGGTACGCACCGAGTAGCAGGTTTTCCTCTACAGTGAGCTTCGGAAACAGCCGCCGTCCTTCCGGCACCAAGACTACGCCCAAATTGACTATATCCTTGGTCTTCATGGCCGACGGATCGTATTGGTGTCCGTCGATCTCGATCGTCACGCGGCCTGCGGTCGGGGTGACCGCCCCCATGATGCATTTTATGATCGTGCTCTTGCCGTTGCCGTTGGTGCCGAGCAGTGCGACCGTTTCACCCGACCCGATACGCATGGAAACGCCATTCAGCACGCGAACCGCGCCATAGCCGGCGTTCAAGTTCTCTATGGTGATGCTATTCGCCAAGGTAGGCTCTCACGACTTCAGCATTGTTTATGACAACGTCGGTGGTATCGTCTGCGATCTTTTTGCCCGCAACCAGGACGATCGCGCGCTGCGAAAACGCCATCACCGCCCGCATAATATGTTCGATCATGATGATCGCGATGCCCTGCTCGTTGAGCTTGAACAGAAGCAAAATGATTTCGTCAACTTCGGAATTGGACAAGCCCGCCATGGTCTCGTCGGCGATGAGCAATTTGGGGCGGGCGGCGACGGCGCGCGCCAGCTCGAGTTTACGCAATTCGACTTGAGTCAATCCGGCCGACGGCTCATGGGCCTTATCGCGCAAGCCGACGTCTTCAAGAATCAGTAACGCCTGCTCGACGTCGTTGGTCGTCCCGCCGACGGCATGATGACGGGCCGCAAAGCGCAGTGGAATCGTCAGGTTGCCGATCACCGTCATGCTGGTGAATGGCAGCGGGATTTGGAAAGTGCGCACGATGCCGAGCCGTGTGCGCTGGTGCGCCGGCAGCCGCTCGATCGCGCGGCCGTCGAAGCGGATCGTGCCGGTATCGGAACTGATCGCGCCGCTCAGACAGTTGACCAGTGTGCTTTTCCCTGAGCCATTGGGTCCGATCAGCCCGACTCGCTCGCCCGGCCGAATGGCAATATCGACGGCATCGAGTGCGACGAAGCCGCCGAAGCGTTTGCGAATTGACATCGCGTCGAGAAGCGGGGATTGCGTTGTCATGTGCTTAGGCGCCGCTGCCTTTTCTGCCGATAACGCTCGAATAAACCGACAATCCCATTCGGCGCGAGCGTGATGAAGCTGATCAGCAGCACGCCGACGATCATGAGATTGAGTTCCGACGAGATCGTGACCGTTGCGACCTGCTGGATAACGGCAAGCAGGACGGCGCCGATCACTGGCCCGATCCAATGGGTCATGCCGCCGATGAGCGGCATGGCAATGCTATTGATGCCATAGGCGAGGCTAAACGCGGAGTTCGGATCGAGATAGGTGATGTAATAGGGAAACGGCGCACCAGCCATGCCCATGAGGCCGCCGCTTACCATAGTGGCGAACACCTTGAGCCGCAAAGTGGGAACGCCGCAGCACTCCGCCGCCAGTTCGTTGTCCCGAATAGCCGCGAGACCGCGGCCGATGAATGACAATTCGATTGCCCGTGCCACAAGCACCGCGATCAGCGCCAGACCGAGCATGATGACAAACAGATAATTGACGTAACTCGGGAAGCCGGCGATCGAATCGGGGCGGACGCTGTAATAGCCGAGCGGGCCGCCGACGAAATCCCAGTTCATCACCAGTGTCTGCAAGACAATTGCGAGCGCCAGCGTCGCGATGGCAAAAAACACCCCGCGCAGGCGAAGCGTCAGATAGGCCGTCACCAATCCGACTAGGCTTGCGACGATCCCGCCGAAGACGATCGCCACCACGAGCGGCGGCTGCCACAACTTGTCGAGAACCACCGCCCCGTAGGCGCCGATCCCAAAAAAAGCGGCCGAGCCGAAATTAACGTAACCGGAATAGCCGCCAAGAATGTTCCAGGCACTCGCCAGCACGATGTATTGCAGAACGACGTAGCCGGCGAACATGTAGTACTCGTTCTTCACCACGCGGCTGAGCGCTAAAATGAAGAGGGCAACCAAAACCGGCCATATCCACGACGGAATCCGTCTCATGGCGTCATCGTCCCATAATGCCCGAAGGCCGGATGGCGAGCGTGAGCAGCAGCGCGGCGAAAGAGACCGCCGGCGCCCATGACGGCCCAAAGATTGTGGACGTTATCGTCTCAACAACACCGAGGATTAGCGCCGCAATCACGGTTCCCGTGATGCTACCCAAGCCGCCGAGCACACAGATTGCAAAGACGCGACCGATATACTCGCGGCCGAGGGACGGATCGACAGGCTGGATGACGATGAGAAATCCTCCGGCAATCCCCGCGGTCGCAATGGCGACGCCGAAGGCCAGCTGTTTCACCGCGACGGTATCTACCGCCATCAGGCTGAGAGCGAATTCATCCTGGGCGACCGCCATGATCGCTCGTCCAATGAAAGTGTGTCCGAAAAAAATGTAGAGTCCCGACACTAGCGCCATGGATCCAACGAACGGAACCACCATGCGCAATGGCAGATCTATGTGCGCGAAGCCGATATTCGGCCCGATATAGGACGTCTGCACCAGACGGTAGTCGACGCCGAATGCCAGCAGCAGCGTCACCTCGATGACGAACATGATGCCGAAGAAGAAGGCGAGTCCGCGCAGCGACCCCTTCCCGCTGCTCTCGAATGCCGCGTAATAGAACCGGAAGATCGCGATACCGAGCAGGAAGAACAGCGGTGCCGCCACGATGACCGTCAGAATCGGGTCAAAGCCGAAATGTCGGTTCACGATATACGCGACGAACGACCCCATGATGATGAACACGGGATGCGCAATATTCACGATATCGAGCATCCCGAAGGCGATGGTGACTCCGATAGTAACCGCCGCGTAGAACCCGCCAAGTAGAATGCCGGTGACCACCGCATTAATTAGAAGATTGAATGTCACCATCTTGGCGGGCTCCACTGACTACATTGACCAGGCGCAACGTGCGGCGGCTCTGTCGGCCCGATCAATGACCGGACGCGGCGAAGGGATAGTAGAGCTTGCCGTATGCGAACTCCTGCGGCTCGATGATGACCTGCGTGCCGATCCGTTTGAACTGTTCGAGGTCGTTGCCGACGATCCCTTGATACTGAACATAGAGAAGTCGCGGCTTGGCCCAGTCGCCATTGGGTGCGAAGGTGACTTTTCCGACCACCGTATCGAAGGTGTTGGCGTGGATGTAGCGGCCGATTGCATTTGGGTCCAAGCCCTTAATTGCGGTCACCGCCTTTTCGAGAACCTCCATGCCGGCATAGGCGTAAGGCGGCAAGTAAAAGCCCAAGAGATCGGCGCCGGCTTTTTTGGCCCGCTCCTGATACATCGCGAGAAATTCCTTGATGCCAGGAAAATTAGTCGTCGGCGCTGGCACGTAGAATTCGTAGCACAACACATTGTTCAACATCGGGCCGAGCTGCTGTTTTAGCTCCGAATACTGCAGGCCGATCATCGCGCCGCCGAACATGCGCGTCTGCAGTTTCTGCTCGTAGGCGGTACGAATGACGCCGGCAGAATCCGGCGGATACGACGCGACAAAGACCACTTCCGGGTTGGCCGCCTGGACCGAGCGGAGGATCGATCCGAATTCCATTTGATTGGGCGGATAGCCGCCGTCGTAGACGATCTTCAGACCGTATTTCTTCGCGTTTTCACGCGCTCCCAAGATCACGTTGCGGGAAAACTCGGTGACTGCGCCGACGATCGCGACGGTCTTCGGCTTGGGATCCATCGTCATCGCCGCCTGAAAGAAGCCTTCCGATGTCGACGTGCGCGCCGTGGACCCGTTCGGCAGCATTTGGAAATATTTATCGTATTTGTATTTCTCGTTCACAGCGACCGCGCCGGTGCCGATCAGCACCTGTTTGCGCTGCATGACGATCGGGAGCGCGGCAGCCTGCACCGCGGTGCCATAGCCGCCAAGCACCAGATCAACCTTATCGACATCGAACAACTTGCTGTAGATGCCGGGGATCAATGTGGGGTTGGTCTGGTCGTCGTAATAGACGAGCTGAACGGCCCGCCCCAGCAGCCCTCCTCTAGCATTGATGTTGTCACGCCACATCTCGATTGCGAGCAGCGCCGCTTTTCCATTACCACCGAGTGGACCCGACTGCGCCATGCCGAATCCGATTTTGATTGGCTCCGAGGCAATTGCCGATCGCACAGGCAACGACCCGGAAGCGGCAAGCGCGCTCATGGTCATCAAAGCGCGATTAAAACGCCGACGCGTGAGCCCGGCCCCCTTTGCAGAACTTTCGCTGGATAAGAGTTTGGGTGACGAGATGCGTTCATCGTGATTTTGCTTGATCTTAAGCCTTGTCATATTGCGTTCCTCCGTACCCATTGTTGACGTGTTGATAGTTTTCGGGTCTTTGGCTTTCGGCGTTCATGCAGCCGGTTTGCGTTTGAGCAGGAATGCCTGCAGGGCCTCCTGCACCACTTCGCCGCGCTGATTGAGCACCTTGAGTTCGCGCTTCATCACCCCGCGCTCGGGGTTCGACGTCTCGCGCTTCTCCAGAACCTTGATGCGGGCGTGAATGGTGTCGCCTGGCTTCACCGGCTTGGTGAACTTCAGGCTGTCGAAGCCGAGAAAGGCGATCAGCGTGTCGTCGTAGAGATGGAGCTGGAAGATCAGGCCGGCCGCGATGGCATAGACCAGCGGCCCGTGCACGATGCGGGTGCCGAACGGCGTCGTCTTGCAGTATTCCTCGTTGATGTGCAGCGGGTTGTAGTCGCCGGACAATCCCGCATACATGACCATATCGGCTTCGGTGACGGTTCGCGCCGGACTTTCGAATTCCGCGCCGATATCCCATTCTTCCCAGAAGAGCCCTCGCATTACGCGTTTTCCTTTATTGAACCGGAGTCTTTAGTTAATTTCTTTTCACCGACTGCGCCGCTTTCGTGCAAGCCCGCGATTTCTTCGGCCGTAAGACGCAGCAGTGTCTTGAGAACCGCGTCGGTGTGTTCACCCAGCAGCGGCGCCGGCCGCGAAATCGTCTTGCCCATATCCGACATCTTGATGGGGTTACCGGGCAGCCGCACTTTGCCGACCTGGGGATGATCGTATTCGACGATCATCTCGCGCTCCCCGACCGGCGGCTCGGCAAAGGCGGCGTCGATGTTGTTGACCGGCGCCGCCGGCACATCGGCGCCGCGCAGCCGTTCGAGCCAGTCGGCGGTCGTTCGCGTGCGGAAGATCTGCTCCAGCAGCGGCACCAGCACTTGGCGGTTCTTGACCCGGCTCGGATTGTCGGCAAAGCACGGATCGCCGGCAAGATCGGGATGATCGAGCACACTGCACAGTTTGTGCCAGAAGATTTCCTGCCGCGTGGCGACGGCGATATAGCCGTCCGTGGTCGCGAAGGCCTGCCACGGAACGGAATAGTCATGTGCCGAGCCGGGCGGCTTCGGCACTTCGCCGTTGGTCAGCCACATGGTGCCCATGTAGGTTAAAAGGTGCAGCATGGTATCGAACATCGAGATCTCGATGCGGCGCCCTTTGCCGGTGCGTTCCCGGTCGAACAGCGCCGCCAGGATTCCCTTGCTCGAATAAATCCCGCCGCTGATATCGGCGAGCGGAATGCCGACGCGGACCGGCGGCCGCCCGGCCTCGCCGGTGATGGCCATGTGGCCGCTGATCGCCTGGATGTTGAGGTCAAGCGCCGGAAGGTCTTTGTAGGCGCCAGCGCCGCCGAAGCCGGTGACCGAGCAGTGGATGATGCGAGGGTTGATTTTGTTCAGGGTCGGATAATCGATCTGTAGGCGTTCGAGCACGCCGGGGCGGAAATTGTCGATCACGACGTCGGAAATCTTCACCAGGTCATAGAACAGCTGGCGCCCTTCCGCGCTTTTGAGGTTGATGACGACGCTCTGCTTGTTGCGATTGAACGTGAGAAACAGTCCGCTTAATCCTCGGTAAGGCGCGACCGAAGGGATGCGGCCAAGATCGCCCTCCGGCGCCTCGATCTTGATCACTTCGGCCCCGAGGTCCGACAGCACCTGGCTGCCGTAAGTGCCGGCGATGATCTGGCCGAGCTCCAGAATTCTGACGTCCTCGAGCGGATGCGACATCAAGTGCCTTTCTGAAAACCCAAGCGTTCGGTCAAAGTCCCAGTCCCCGCGCGATGATGTTGCGCTGAATTTCCGAAGTCCCGCCGCCGATGACGGCCAGCCGCGAATCCCGGAAAAACCGCTGCATCGGATATTCCATGCAGTAGCCATAGCCGCCGAGAATCTGCAGCCCGAGGTCGGATACCGCTTTGTAGGTCTCGCCTGTGTAGAGCTTCAGCACCGCCGCATCGCTGCGCGTGGCCTGATCCTGCGATAAGAGCCACGCGAAGCGGTAAACCAGGGTGCGCGACACATCCAGCATCACCTTCATGTCCGCGAGTTTGTGCGAGATCGCCTGGAACTGGCCGATCGGCCGCCCGAACTGTTTGCGGTTTTTCGCGTAATCGAGCGCGAAGTCGAACGCCGCGGAGGCCGCACCGGTTCGCGCGGCGGAAAGACAAAGCCGCTCGTACCACAGGTAGGAGTCGACCGCTTCCCAGCCGCGATCGACTTCGCCGAGCACGGCCGAAGCAGGCACCTTAACGCCGCTGTAGAAGACCTGCGTGGTGCCGATGGCGCGTTGGCCCAGGGTCTTGATTTTGCGGACCTCGATTCCGGGTAGTTTGGTGTCGACGAGAAAGTTGGTGATGCCTTGCTGCTTCTTGGCGCCGGTCGACGTGCGCGTCACCAGCAGGCAATAGTCGCTGATATCCATGCCTGAGGTGAAAACCTTCTGGCCGTCGATCACATAGCCGCCGTCGACCGCTTTCGCGCCGGTGGTCAGGGCGGCGGCGTCGGAACCGGATTCCGGCTCGCTGAGACCGAAACAGAACGAAAGCTCGCCACGGGCGATTTTGGGCAGCAGCGCCTGCTTCTGCTCCGGCGTTCCGTGTTGCAATACTGCGTAGCCGCCGTAGGTCAGCGTGCGGAACAGCCACATCGCCAGTTCTTCGAAGTGCCGGCCCGTCTCTTCCAGTAGGATCGCGAGATCGATAGCCGAACCGCCAGTGCCGCCATATTCGGGTGGGATCGGCAGGCCGAACCAGCCGTGCCCGGCAAGCGCCTGATAGGCTTCGCGCGGCGGCCGTGCCTCGTTATCGCACCGCTCGGCATAGTCCGGCGGGCAGACATGATCGAGCAGTTCCTTCGCATGCTCCCGCAAGGTTTCCTGATCCGGCGAAAAAGAAAAATCCATTGTCCGTCACCGCGGCCGGTCGAGGCTGGCGAGTTCGAGCACACGCCGGGCGCGCTGGGCCATGGCGTAGTCCACCAGTTTGCCGTCAACGGAGATAGCTGCAGTGCCGCCTTTTTCCGCAGCCGCAAATTCCGTCACCACCTTTTGGTAATAGGCGACCTCGCCTTCCGGCACGGCGTAAGCGTTTTTGACCGGCGCAATCTGCTTGGGATGAATGACGGTGCGGCCGATATAGCCGAGGCGCGCCGACAGGCGGGAATCCGCGATCAGCCCGGACTCGTCGCTGAGGTCGCTGAACACGCCGTCAAGCGGAAGGATATGGCTGCTGGCGGCGCGGGTATCCAGCAACACCTTGGAGCGCGCGTATAGCAGTTCGGTGCCCTCGATCGACCAGGAGCAACCGAGGTCGGTCTGCAAGTCGCCGTCGCGCGCGCTGCCGAAGCAGGTCGCCGCGACACGCCGCGAAGCCTTGATCAGGTTGAAACAATTGTAGACGCCAAGCGCGTTTTCGATCTGCAGGATGATTTCGGCCGAGCCTTGCTTCATGCCGCGCTGCGCTTCGTGGCTTTCGATCGCCGCGGCGGTTTGCTGCACGTCCTCGACATTTTCCGCCTTGGACAGCAGGACCGCATCGAGCCCGGGCCGCACCACGGCATTGAGATCGTCGAACAGAAGCCCGGTCGTGGCGGCGTTCACGCGGACATAAATCAACGGCCGTACTGACGATGCGGCCGCGGCGTCGATGGTCTTGGTGACCAGCGCGCGAGCCTCGGCCTTGGACGCCAGCGGCACCGAATCCTCCAGGTCGAGAATGACCGCATCGGCCCCGCTTTCCAGCGCCTTGGTCATCACCCGTTCCTTGATCCCGGGAGCAAACAGCGCGGTGCGAACAGGCTTCATGGACGTCTCTCCCCCGCAACACTCGCAGGCTTTTCAAGCGCGATCGCCCGCTTTGAATTACTATAGACTAACTAGTTAGTATAATGCAATATGGCTGCATGATCGAACGCGCGATGACGAAGCCTTCCCGCAAGCGGCGCACGGCGGCTCTGTCCAAAGAGAAGATCCTCAAGGCCGCCATTGCCGAATTTGCCCTCAAGGGCCTCGACGGCGCGCGCGTCGATGAAATCGCGCGGCGTTCGGGCATCAACAAGACCCTGCTCTACCACCACATCGGCAACAAGGATCGCCTGTTCACAGCCGCGATCGAGGCGACATACCAGACCATCCGCGAGCGTCAACGCGATTTCGTGGCGCGCCAGATGGATCCCGAGACCGGCGTGCGCCAGCTCGTGCATCTCCTGATGTCGATCTGGGCCGAGCATCCCGAATACGGAAAACTATTGGCGAGCGAAAATTTCCACGGCGGCAAGCACGTCAAACGCTCGAAGCTTATCGGTGAAATGTATCAGCAGTTGGTCGACGCCTTAAGCGACCTGCTGAAACGCGGCGTGGCGCGCGGAATTTTCCGCCCCGGCATCGACCCGATCGATCTCTACATTTCGATCTCGAGCCTGTCCGCCTATTACGTCGCCCATCAGCACACCCTCAACGCCCTCTTCCACATCGACGTCATGAACCCACTCCGGCTACGGCAGCGGGAAAATCATATCGTCGATATGATCCTGCGCTATGTGCGGCTCAATCCCGACGCCCGGCCCTATGCGACCGATCGAGTCCCGCAAACCCTGACGACAAATCCATGACCCCCAAAACAGGTGAGGAATGAATCATGAAAATCTGGTGGCAGAGCAGCACGCCGATTCACAAGCTGCACGATTACCGCAAGACGCTGACCGCGCATCTCGACAGCGTGAAACGTCCGGACACCGAGATTCACATCAACGGCGTCGACAACGGCTCCATGGACCTGCACTACAACGCCATTGTCGCCATGAACAGCTTTGCGCCGGGCGGCGTGCTCAACAAGATGATCCAGGCCGGCGAAAAGGGCTACGACGCCATCGCGATCGGCTGCTTTCTCGATCCGGCCATGCAGGAAGCGCGCGAAATGCTGTCGATTCCGGTGTTCGGCCTGGGCGAGACGTCGATGTTGGCGGCCTGCATGTACGGCTACAAATTTTCGGGCGTCGCCTTCCACGCCAAACAGTCGCAATACTACGACCGCAAGGCTTTCGAATACGGCCTGTCTTCGCGCCATATCCCGTTCGGCGACCTCGGCATAGATTTCAACCAGGTGCAGGACGCATTCACCAGCCCGGACCAGATGCGCGAACGGTTCATCAGTGAGTCACGTCGCCTCGTTAAGAAGGGCGCAGAGGTAATCCTCGCCGCCTGCGCGACGGTCAACGCCATCATCCGCAGGGAAAACCTCAAGGAAGTCGACGGCGCACTGATCCTCGACTGCAACGCCGTGCTGCTCAAGACCACCGAAGCGATGGCCGACCTCAGCAAGAGCATCGGACTGGGCGCGAGCCAACGCTTGCTCTACCAGCGGCCGAAGCGCGCCGCGGTCGACGACTGGAAACGCATCTACAATTTCCGCGCCGAACCGCAACTCAGCGCTTGATCGCTGCCAACAAAAATGGCGGGCGTAAACGAAACGCACGATCCGGCGCGGCGGAGCTGGGTCAAAGCAGCCAGCGAAATCGGCTGTGACTTTCCCATTCAAAATCTCCCGTTCGGTATTTTTCGGGCGCCCGGGCGTGGCGGATGGTGGAACCGAGCTGACTTGACATTACCTCAAGCCGCAGACGATCTAAACGTCAAACCCGAGTAAGCGACGGTGTAATGGAATTGAAACGGAACCGCAGATGGAATTCTTAGGAGTTGGAGCCTTCTATACCAATTCGGCCTGTAAGTTTATCCACTGTCAGCCTAAGAGTCGGTTTCGAAAGTCATGAGGCGCGAGCGATGCGGCGGACGAGGAGCATGACGGAGGCGGCGTAGAGGAAAGCGCGTGCGGAGTCGATGGTAGCCTCGAAGTCCTTTGCCAGCCGTCGATTGCGCCCGATCCACGCGAAGAACCGCTCGACGACC
>PMAF01000208.1:0-189 GCA_003152455.1 Hyphomicrobiales bacterium | reverse complement strand
TCGCACCCGTGGGACTGGCTTGGCGGCCGACCCGTTCGCGATCGAGCATGACCAGGGCATGGTTGATCTTCTCGAAGCGATCTTCGTCGCGGAACGTCGCAAACCAGCGATAGATCGTGCCCCATGGCGGCAAATCGCTCGGCAGCAGACGCCACGGGCAGCCAGATCGCATCACATAGAAGATGCCGT
>PMAF01000303.1 GCA_003152455.1 Hyphomicrobiales bacterium | reverse complement strand
GGCCTGATCCACGTCTCGGAAATGTCGTGGACCAAGAAGAACGTCCATCCCGGCAAGATCGTCTCGACCTCGCAGGAAGTCGAAGTGCAGATCCTCGAAGTCGATCCGGTCAAGCGCCGAATCTCGCTCGGCCTCAAGCAGACCATGCGCAATCCGTGGGAAGTCTTCGTCGAGAAGCACCCGCCGGGTTCGACCGTGGAAGGCGAAGTCAAGAACAAGACCGAGTTCGGCCTGTTCCTCGGCCTCGACGGCGACGTGGACGGCATGGTCCACCTCTCCGACCTCGACTGGAAGCGTCCGGGCGAGCAGGTGATTGAGGAATACAAGAAGGGCGACATGGTCAAGGCGCAAGTGCTCGACGTCGACGTCGAGAAGGAGCGCATTTCGCTCGGCATCAAGCAACTCGCGGGCGATCCGATGGAGTCCGCCGGCGACCTCAAGAAAGGCTCGGTGGTCACCTGCGAAGTCACCGAGGTGAAGGAGGCCGGCATCGAGGTCAGTATCGTCGGCACCGACCTTACCGCCTTCATCCGCCGCGCCGATCTCGCGCGCGAGCGCGGTGACCAGCGGCCCGAGCGCTTCGCGGTCGGCCAGAAGGTGGACGCCCGCGTCACCCAGTTCGATCGCAAGACCCGCAAGGTCGGCGTCTCCATCAAGGCGCTTGAAGTTGCCGAGGAAAAAGAAGCAATCGCGCAATACGGCAACGCCGATTCCGGCGCTTCGCTCGGCGATATCCTGGGCGCCGCGCTCAAACAGCGCGACGACAAGGTCGACGACAAGCCGGAGACCGAAAAGGCCGGGGAATAGGCCCAAAAAGCCCTTTTCTCGCTCTAGGCAAAGTACCCCCGGGCTTGACCCGGGGGTTTTTCTTTACGACATCACATTGCCAAAAGCCGGTCGGATACCGGCGCTTCGCTGTAATATCCGGGGCGCGATTCGACTTTAGAGGACGAAACCGATGTCGCTCGATGCCGATGCCATCGTCGATCGCCGCCGCATGCGGCGCAAACTCACCTTCTGGCGCGTCAGCGCGCTGCTGATCGCATTGCTTGCGCTGGTCGGCGTTGCCGCCGCGCTGGTGCCGGCCAACCGGCTACTCGTGCCCGGCAACTACATCGCCCGCATCAAGGTGCAGGGCCTGATCCGCGACAACCAAGACCGGGTGGAGGCGCTCGAACGCCTGGCTAAATCGCGCGCGCGCGCGGTAATTGTCCATATCGACAGTCCCGGCGGCACCACCGCCGGTTCCCAGCAGCTTTACGACTCGCTGCGCGCCTTGCAGGCCAAGAAGCCGATGGTGGTGGTGGTCGACGGCGTGGCCGCCTCCGGCGCCTTTATCGCGGCGATCTCGGCCGACCACATCATCGCCCAGGATACTTCGCTGGTGGGTTCGATCGGCGTGCTGTTCCAGTATCCGAACTTCACGCAAGTGCTCAAAACCATCGGCATCCAGATGGAAGAGATCAAATCCTCGCCGCTCAAGGCGGCGCCCAACGGTTTCGAGCCCACAAGTCCCGAAGCCCGCGCGGCCATCAACGCCATCGTGGTCGATTCCTACGCCTGGTTTAAGGGGCTGGTGAAGGATCGCCGCAAGATGGACGACGCGCAGCTCGCCGCGGTCGACGACGGGCGGGTCTTTACCGGCCGCCAGGGCGTCGGATTGAGGCTGGTGGACGGTCTCGGCAACGAAAAAACCGCGCTGGCCTGGCTGGAGAAGGAAAAGAAGGTTCCGGCCTCGACGCCGGTGCGCGATGTCTCGCTGGAACCGCGATTCAGCGAGCTTTCCTTCCTCCACGTCGCGGCCTGGACCTTCGAGGCGGTGGGTCTGAGCGCCGTTGCGCACCGCATCGAGGCCTGGAGTGCGGTGCAGGCAATCGAGCGACTCAATCTTGACGGTCTCTTGGCGCTTTGGCACCCTCCAACAGCCAACTGACCACGGATCGAAGTAAGGCGGCCGCAATGATCAAGTCCGAGCTTGTGCAACGTATCGCCGCCCAGAATCCCCACCTCTATCAGCGCGACGTCGAGAATATCGTCAACGCGATCCTCGGTGAAGTCACCAACGCCATGGCCGGAGGCGACCGCGTCGAGCTGCGCGGCTTCGGCGCCTTTTCGGTCAAGCACCGGCCCGCCCGCACCGGGCGCAATCCGCGCACCGGCGCCCATGTTTCGGTCGAGCAGAAATCGGTGCCGTTCTTCAAGACCGGCAAGGAAATGCGCGAGCGGCTGAACAAATCGGGCCCGGCGTAACGGGCCGTTACAACGCAGGCGCCCCATTATCCGTCATGCCCGGCCTTGTGCCGGGCATCTACGTCTTGGAAACTACCGCCGAGTAT
Source organism: Hyphomicrobiales bacterium (assembly GCA_003152455.1). Lineage (GTDB taxonomy): Bacteria > Pseudomonadota > Alphaproteobacteria > Rhizobiales > Xanthobacteraceae > Pseudolabrys. The sequence continues at coordinate 24,277 of PMAF01000303.1, read as the reverse complement.
TAGACGTGGATGGCCGGGACAAGCCCGGCCATGACGAAGTAGGGCACGCCCATGTTCCGCAAGATCGTCACCGCCGTCATCATCGTCCCGCTCGCCGTGGTGATCGTGGCCTTCGCCGTGACCAACCGGCAGACGGTGACCGTGTCGTTCGATCCGTTCTCTGCGGCCAGCCCCGCCTATGCGGCGACCCTGCCGCTGTTCGCAGTCATCTTCGCGGTGCTGATCTTCGGCGTTCTGGTCGGGGGCATTGCCGCCTGGCTCCGCCAGGGCAAGTGGCGGCGCACCGCCCGCCGGCTGGACGGCGAGGTGCGCACGCTGCACCAGGAGATGGACGCCGTCCGCCGACGCTACGGTACGACCGAGAAGCCGCCGGCTTACCCGGAGCCGGGCCCGCTGGCGGTCATCCCCCCGCCGATGCCTTAGCCTCTCGGGCCGGTTCTTCCGCTTTGCCCGAAGGGGGTTAAGGCTGCTAGAACCGCGGCCATGCCGCTGATCGTCAAAATTTGTGGGCTGAAGACCCCCGAAGCGCTTGATGTGGCGCTGGAATCCGGCGCCGACTTGGTCGGCTTCGTGTTCTTCGCGCCGAGCCCGCGCTATCTCGCGCCGGAGGCGGCGCGTACGCTTGGCGAACGCGTTAAGGGCCGCGCCGGCAAGGTGGCGCTCACCGTCGATGCCGAAGACGAAACTCTTCATGCCGTCGTGGCGGCGCTCAAGCCCGACATGCTGCAACTGCATGGCGTCGAGTCGCCGGACCGCGTCGTGGCCATCCGGCGCACATTCGGACTGCCGGTGATGAAGGCTTTGCCGATTGCGGTGAAAGGCGATCTCGATCGCATCGGATTATACGCCAAGGTGGCCGATCGCATCCTGTTCGACGCGGCCGCGCCGCAGGACGCCACCCGGCCGGGCGGGCGCGGCCAGCCGTTCGACTGGACCTTGCTCGCGGGCATCGACCCAGGAATTCCGTTCATGCTGTCGGGCGGGCTCAACGCGGACAATGTGATTGAAGCCTTGCGCATCACGCGTGCGCCAGGCGTGGACGTGTCCTCGGGCGTCGAGCGCGCGCCCGGCGAAAAGGACCCGGACAAGGTCCGCGCCTTCATCCGCGCCGCGCGCGCCGCCGACGCGGGGCTTAGCGTCGCCAAGGCCATGAGCAGCGCATGACCGCGCCGCAGCCCAATTCGTTCCGCACCGGCCCCGACGAGCGCGGGCATTTCGGCATTTATGGCGGCCGCTTCGTCGCCGAGACGCTGATGCCGCTGATTCTCGACCTGGAACGGGCCTATGCGGCGGCCAAGGCCGATCCGAAATTCCAGCAGGAGATGGATGGCCATCTCACGAACTATGTGGGGCGGCCGTCGCCGCTTTATTACGCGGAACGTCTCACGCAGCACTGTGGCGGCGCCAAAATCTATTTCAAGCGCGAGGAGCTCAACCACACCGGCGCGCACAAGGTGAACAATGTGCTGGGCCAGATCATGCTGGCGCTGCGCATGGGCAAGACCCGCATCATCGCCGAGACCGGCGCCGGCATGCATGGCGTCGCCACCGCCACGCTGTGCGCCAAGTTCGGTCTGCCCTGCATCGTCTACATGGGCGCGGTCGACGTCGAGCGGCAGAAGCCGAACGTGCTGAGGATGAAAATGCTCGGGGCCGAGGTTCGGGCCGTCGAGTCGGGTTCTAAGACGCTAAAAGACGCCATGAACGAGGCGCTGCGCGACTGGGTAACCAACGTCAGCGACACGTTTTATTGCATCGGCACCGTCGCCGGCCCGCATCCTTATCCCGCCATGGTGCGCGATTTCCAGTGTGTCATCGGCCGCGAAACCCGCGAGCAGATGCAAAAGGCCGAAGGCCGGTTGCCGGATTCGCTGATCGCCTGCATCGGCGGCGGCTCCAATGCCATGGGTCTGTTCCATCCATTCCTCGACGACCGCGCGATCGAAATCTACGGCGTGGAAGCGGCCGGCCACGGCCTTCCGAGCGGCCAGCACGCGGCCTCCATCGCCGGCGGCAAGCCGGGCGTACTGCACGGCAATCGCACCTATCTGTTGATGAACGGCGACGGCCAGATCGAGGAAGCGCATTCGATCTCCGCCGGCCTGGATTATCCCGGCATCGGACCGGAGCATGCCTGGCTCAATGACATGGGCCGCGTGAAATTTTTGTCGGCCACCGACGACGAGGCGGTGGCGGCATTCCAGCTCTGCAGCAAGCTCGAAGGCATCATTCCTGCATTGGAGCCGGCGCATGCGCTGGCGCGCGTCTTCGACCTGGCGCCGCAAAAGCCGAAGGACCACCTGATGGTGGTCAATCTCTCCGGCCGCGGCGACAAGGATTTGGATTCGGTTGCCGCTTTTCTGGAAAGCAAGCGCCGATGACCACCCGCATCGACCGCCGTTTTGCCGCGCTCAAACAGGAAGGCCGCGCCGCCTTGGTGACGTTCACCATGGCCGGCGATCCCGACTACGACACGTCGCTCGCCATTGCCAACGCGTTGCCGAAAGCCGGCGCCGACGTGATCGAACTGGGCATGCCGTTCACCGATCCGATGGCCGACGGCCCGGCGATCCAGGCCGCCGGCGTGCGGGCGCTCAAAGGCGGCCAGCGCATGACCAAGACGCTGGCGCTGGTGCGCGAATTCCGCAAATCCGACGACGCCACCCCGATCGTGCTGATGGGCTACTATAATCCGATTTACATCTACGGTGTCGATCGTTTCCTCGTCGACGCCAAGGCGGCAGGGGTGGACGGCTTGATCGTGGTCGATCTGCCGCCGGAAGAAGACGAGGAGCTTTGCCTGCCGACGCTGAAAGCGGGGCTCAACTTCATCCGCCTCGCCACGCCGACCACCGACGACAAGCGCCTGCCGGCGGTGCTCAGCAATACCTCGGGTTTTGTCTACTACGTCTCGATCACCGGGATCACTGGCGCCGCCGCGCCCGATGCCGGTAAGGTCAGCGCGGCGGTTGCACGCATCAAGCGGCACACCAAACTGCCGGTCGCGGTCGGTTTCGGCGTGCGGACGGCAGAACAAGCGCGCGCTATCGCTGAAAACGCCGACGGCGTGGTGGTCGGCTCAGCGCTGGTGGACGCGCTGCGGGCCAGCCTCGATAAGGACGGCAAAGCCGGTCCGGGGGCGGTGAAAGCCGTAACCTCGCTGGTATCCGCGCTGGCCGACGGCGTGCGCTCCGGCCGCCGCGTGGCGGCCGAGTAGCGGTTATAATTCTGACGAATCGCGCCTATATAGACGAACCATGAATTGGATCTCCAACGTCGTCCGCCCGAAGATTCGCAGCTTCTTGCGCCGCGAAACGCCGGAAAATCTCTGGATCAAATGTCCGGAGACCGGACAACTCGTCTTCTTCAAAGACGTCGAGTCCAACCAGTTCGTCATTCCGAGCTCCAACTACCACATGCGCATCAGCGCCCCGGCGCGGCTGAAGGCGATGTTCGATAACGGCGAGTACGAAGACATCGCCATGCCGGAGGTGCCGCTCGATCCGCTCAAGTTCCGCGACGAGCGTCGCTACGCCGACCGCCTAAAGGACGCGCGCACCAAGACCGGGCTGGTTGATGCGGTTAAGGCCGGCATCGGCCGTCTTGACGGCCTGATGGTGACCATCGGCGTGCAGGATTTCGACTTCATGGGCGGCTCGCTCGGCATGGCGGCCGGCGAAGCCGTGATCGCGGGGCTCGAAACGGCGGTGCGGCGGTCGACGCCGTTCATCATGTTCGCGGCCTCCGGCGGCGCGCGCATGCAGGAGGGAATTCTTTCGCTGATGCAATTGCCGCGCACCACCGCCGCGGTGCAGATGCTGCGCGAGGCGAAGAAGCCCTACATCGTCGTGTTGACCAATCCCACCACNNATATCGCCGAGCCGGGCGCGCTGATCGGCTTTGCCGGCCCGCGCGTGATCGAACAGACCATTCGCGAGAAATTGCCGGAAGGCTTCCAGCGCGCCGAATATCTCACCGCGCACGGCATGGTGGATATGGTGGTGCACCGCCACAAGTTGCGCGCGACGCTTGCCGAATTGTGCCGGCTGTTGACCAAAGCGCCGGCGCAAACGCCCGGAATTGGCGCGCCGCCGCAATTGCCGGTTCCGGCGCACGCGTGAGCGCGCCGCCATGACGCCGCCGGTTGACGCGATCGTCGCGCGGCTTGCCGCGCTGCATCCCAAACGCATCGATCTATCGCTCGATCGCATCGAGCGGCTGCTGGCCGCGCTCGATCATCCTGAGCGCAGGCTGCCGCCGGTGATCCACGTCGCCGGCACCAACGGCAAGGGCTCGACCATCGCCTTCATGCGCGCGATCCTCGAAGCCGCGGGAAAACGCGTGCATGTCTATAGTTCGCCACATCTGGTGCGCTTCAACGAGCGCTTCCGGCTAGGCGCGGCGGGCGAGGGTGTGCTGGTGAGCGGTAGCGAACTCAGCGCGACGCTGGAGGAATGCGAGCGCGCCAATGCCGGCGCGCCTATCACGGTGTTCGAGATCACCACTGCCGTCGGCCTCATGCTGTTCGCGCTCCATCCTGCCGATGTGCTGCTGATGGAAGTCGGCCTCGGCGGGCGGCTGGACGCGACCAATGTGGTCGATCGTCCGCTTGCGACGGTGATCACCCGTGTTGCCATCGACCACACCGACTTTCTGGGCGACACGCTGGAGAAAATCGCAACGGAAAAGGCCGGCATCCTGAAGCGGGAAACGCCTGCCATTGTTGCCGCGCAAGCCCGCGACGTGCTTGCCGTGATCGAACGGCAAGCGGCGCGGCTCCATGCGCCGCTGAAGATTGCCGGCGAGGACTGGACCGCCACCGAGGAGCGCGGGCGGCTGGTCTATCAGGACGAAGCCGGCCTGCTCGATCTGCCGGCGCCGAAACTTTACGGCCGCCACCAGTTCGAGAATGCCGGCTTGGCCATCGCGGCGTTGCGCGTGATCAAGCCGTTCAAGATTTCGCCGGCCGCCTTCGAGGCCGGAATGGTCAAGGCCGACTGGCCGGCACGGCTGCAGCGGCTTGCCGCAGGCCGGCTGGTCGATTTGGCGCCCGCCGGCAGCGAGCTGTGGCTCGATGGCGGGCATAATCCGGACGGCGGCCGCGCCATCGCGGCGGCGCTCGCCGATCTAGAAGAGCGCGTCTCGCGTCCGCTGGTGCTGATCGTCGGCATGCTGGCGAACAAAGATTGTGCGGGGTTCTTGAGTAATTTCACCGGGCTCGCGCGCCGCATGATCGCGGTGCCGGTGCCGGGCGCCGAGAAGGGGCTCACGGCGGAGGCTGTGGCGGATGCTGCGCGCGCGATCGGGCTGCCCGCCACCAGCCGCGACAATCTCGATGGAGCGCTCGAAGCGGCACGCAAGCTCGATCTCGACCCGCCGCCGCGAATTCTGATCACCGGCTCGCTCTATTTGGCGGGCGAAGTTCTGCGCGAAAACGGCACCTTGCCGGCGTGAATAAAAAACGGCCCGCGCATCGGCCGGCCGTTTATCTCGCAAGCTTATCCGCGCTCAGACTGCGCCGCTGATCCACTGATGCAGCTTCTGTTTTGGCGCCGCGCCGACCTGGCGCGAGGCAATCTCGCCGTTCTTGAACAGCATCAAAGTCGGGATCGACATGATGCCGTATTTGGCCGCGGTGTTCGGGTTCTCGTCGACGTTCAACTTGACGATCTTGACCTTGTCGCCGAGCTGGCCGGCGATCTCTTCCAGAGCCGGCGCGATCATGCGGCACGGCCCGCACCATTCCGCCCAGAAGTCCACGACGACCGGCTCGGAGGATTTCAGGACGTCCGATTCGAAGCTTGCGTCCGACGTTTTGCCGACGGCCATGGGAACTACCTCTTGTGAATTGGGGGCGGAGAATCGCCGATCGGAGTTGCGAGGGCAGGAACCTATGAACGCGATCCAGCAGCGTCAAGGCGTTATCGCGTGGAGGTGATGCGCGCCAGGGCCGCATCCAGCGCCTCGCTGGAAAGATCCATGAAATCAGGGACTTCGGTCCAGATCAAAGCGGCGTGGACGGGCTTGTCGGGGTACAGCTTTGCGAGCACGGCGCGGTAGAGCGCGAGCTGGCGCACATAAGAGGGCGGTACGTCCTCGATTCGGTGCGGCGCGGGCCGATTCGTTTTGAAATCGGCAATTAGGACAGAGGCTTGGGTTACCACCAGGCGATCGATCTGGCCGGACACGCGCACGGTCTCGCCGCCGAGAATAAGCCTTCCGACGATCGGCACTTCGGCGCGGCTGCCGGGTCCGTAAAGCTCGTAGAAGCGCTTGTCCTCGAGCACGAGCATGACTTGCTCGGTGAGTTGCTCGCGTTCCTCGGCGGCCAATTTGACGCCGGCGCGGGCGAGATAGTCTTGCGCCGCCTTGCGCCGCCGCTCCGCAGGGATATCCGGCAGCGACTGCATCAGCCGGTGCACCAGCGAGCCGCGCAGCAGGGCGGCAGCGCGGCCTCCGGCGGCGGGCGGACGGGCGTCATCGTCCTCGGCGCTTGACGGCGTGATGGTGCGCACGCCGGAGATTTCAGAGCTGGCGTTCGAGGTGAGCCACTTCGGCGCAGAACTTAGCTTGCTCGCGGCCGGCGAAATGTTCTTCTCGCTCTTCTGCGGTTCGATGTTCTGGGATGCGGTTTTGCGGTAGCGCCATACGTCGCCACCGCCGTCGTCGGCTGGCTCGGCGATGCAGTCGGGCGTGAGCGCATTCTCGACCAACTGATACCAGCAGCCGTCGGGAATTTTGGTTTGCCCTTGCGTGCCGCAAATCACCAGCCGCTCCTTGGCGCGCGTCATGGCGACATACAAAAGCCGCCGGTACTCGTCGCGCGCGTCTTGCTGCGCGGCGCCGCGCGCATCGGTCATAGCGTCGACGTCGTCGCCGCGCGCGGTGGCCCACACCATGTCTCCATTCGCCAAGGCCAACAGCCGCGGATCTTTCGGGCCGGTCGGATTGGTGGTGGTGTCGGCGAGGATCACGGTGTTGGCTTCCAGTCCCTTGGCGCCGTGCACGGTCATCACGCGCACTTCGTCGCGTACCATTTCCATGTCGCGCTTCACTTCGCTTTGCGCCGCCCGCAGCCAGGCGAGAAAGCCTTGCAGCGACGGCGTCTCGCGCGTTTCATAGTCGAGCGCCAGGTTGAGGAACTCATCGAGCGCGTCGTTCGCCTCCGGCCCAAGGCGCGCCAGGAATTTCGCGCGCCCGCGCGCCGCCCCCAGCACCTGCGCGAAGAATCCGAACGGCGTCAGTTCGCGCGCCGCTTTCGCCAGTGCATCGAGCGCGCCGCTCGCCGCCGCCAAGGCCGGATCGCCGCCCGCCTTGGCGCGCAGCCGGGCGCGCAGCGATGTCTTGCCGCGATCCCAGGCGAGCGCAAACAACTGCTCCTCGCTCACGCCGAACAGCGGGCTCTTGAGCACGTTTGCCAAGGCCAGATCGTCGTCCGGCAGCAGCAGCGCGTCCGCCAGCGCCATCAGGTCCATCACCGCAATGTGTTCCGTGAGCACCAGCCGGTCGGCGCCGGCCACGGGAACCCCGGCGTTCTTCAGCGCGCGGATCACCGCCTCGAACAGCGGCCCGCGCTGGCGCACCAGCACCAGCACGTCGCCGGGCCTCTCGCCGCGCGCCATCCAGAGCTTCACGTGCGCCGCGATGCGGCGCGCCAGAATGACGCGCGGGCTGACCTCGCTCTCGGTGTCGAACGGCGCGTCCCAGCCTTCGATCTCCTTGCGCTCGGGCGGCGCCACCAGCGGCCAGAGCTCGACCAGCCCGGGCGCGGCGTCGGGCAGCGACATATGCGGCGGAATGCCGGCTTCGTCGGTGGTGACGCTGGCGTAGATCTCGCGCGCGGAAAACACGCGGTCGACGCCGCCGAGCACGGCCTCGCCGGAGCGGAACGAGTGATGGAAGCGCAAGTAACGCCAGCCCTGCTCGGGCGTGTCGAATTGGCCGGCGAATTCGCGCCGCATCTGATCGAAGGCAAGCGGCGCCGCGCCCTGGAACGAGAAGATCGACTGCTTCTCGTCGCCGACCGCGAACACCGTGCGCCGCGTATTGGCGCGCGCGCCGCCCGGCGTGAATTCGGACACGATGGTGCGCACGATGCTCCATTGCTTGGGGCTGGTATCCTGCGCCTCGTCGATCAGCACGTGGTCGATGCCGAGATCGAGCTTGTAGAGCACCCAGGCAGCGGACGAGCGGCCGAACAGGTCAAGCGCCTTGTCGATAAGGTCGTCGTAATCGAGCAGCGCGCGGCGTTCTTTCTCGTGTTTGTAGCGTGCGATCACTTCCGCCGCGATGGTGACCAGCGCCTTGGTGCGTTCGCGCGCGGCGAACGCACGCTCGCGCGCCAAGAGTTTGCAGACGCGGTCCTGTTCATCGACGAGACGCGCCAGCCAGTCGGGGTGCTTCTCGGCGATCTTCTTGGTGACGATATTGGCGCGCGGCTTGAGCTCGGTGGTGCAGAAAACCTTGAGATAATTGTCGACGCGGTCGCGGCCCGCGGCATTGCGCGCGGCTTCCAGCGCGGCGATATGCTTCTTGTCGGAAACGGTGCCGGAATCGAGAATTTCGATCAGCTCCGGCCATTCCGCCGCCGGGATCAGCGAATGAGAAAAGAATTCCTGCTCGAGGGTTTCACGGGTTTCGTCGGGGGCGACGCCCAACGTCCGGGACAATTCGGCCAGTGCCTTGTCGACGCCGCCGGCGCGCTTGATCCAGCCGTCGAGCGCGTCGCGCTCACGGATGGCATCGCCGATCACGTCCTTGAAAGTCTGATCGGCAGCGACCACGATGGCGGTGGCGAGCGCCTGACTGAGCGTGCCGTCCGGCTGGGCCGAGGCTTGCAGCAGCACGGCAAGCGTGAGTTGGTCGAGCAATTGCGTGGTCGCGGCGTCGTCCAGCACGGTGAAGCGCGCCGCCACGTTGGCCTCGAACGGAAACTGATGGAGCAGCCGCGTGCAGAAGGCGTGGATGGTCTGCACCTTCAGCCCGCCTGGCGTCTCCAGCGCGGAGGCGAACAGCCGGCGCGCCCGCGCGCGCTGCGAGGCGTCGGGTTTGCGGCCGGTAGACGATTCGATCTGTCTGTCGAGTTCGGCGTCGCCGAGCGCGGTCCAGCCGGCCAACCGCTTGAGCACCTCGTTCGCCATGTTGGCGGCGGCGGTCTTGGTGAAGGTGATGCAAAGAATTTTCGCCGGATCGACGCCGCGCAGCAGCAGGTTGATCACGCGCTGCGCCAGCACATAGGTCTTGCCGGAGCCGGCATTGGCCGAGACGAAGACCGAGACATCGGGGTCGGCGGCCTCGACCTGCACGCGGCGCACGTCGTGGGGGATGGTGCGGGGGGAGGTCATGAGTGGGCCTTGCTTACGTGTCCCGGGTCTAAGCAAAAAGCTGGGTCCCGGATCAGCGGTGCACCACTTCGTGCTGCATCGCATCCGGGACACGAGGCTGTGCCGCGCGTCGCACTCACGACTCGTCCTCCCCGCCGCCGCCGAACGACCATTCCTTAACGCGCGCGAGGTGGTCGTAATCGCCGTAGTGAAATTTCCACATCGGGTGCACGAGCGAGAGATAGGGCGTCCCGTCGTCCTCGAATTTCGCCGCCAGCTCCTTGAGCCGCGCCAGCGCGTGGTCGGCTTGCGTGTCGGGCGTGCCTTCCTTGAATTTAATGTCAATCGGCTTGCCGGCCGGGTCGCCGCCTTTCAGCGTGACGTAGGCGATTTCGGACACCGAGCCGGCGCCAAGGTTGCCAAACTTGCCGTCGCGCAAAATGGCGGCTTCCAGCGTCAGTTGCGGGGCGAGGCCGGTGCGCACTTGTTTCTCGGTGCGCGCCGCGCCGGTCTTGTAGTCGATGATGGCGTAGCTGCCGTCGTTGCGTAGTTCGATGCGGTCGGCGATGGCGGACAGCGTGAACTCGCGTTTGCCGACGGGAAATTTCAGTTCGCCGCGGATTTCCGCATGCAAAGAGTCAACGCCGTCGCGCCGTGCCTTGTCCCATAGCGCGAACCATTGCGCGATGCGCACAAAGCGCGGCCACCAGAACGCTCGCGCCTCCGGGAAATCGGCCAGCGGCGCGAAGCGTTTTTCGCCGAGGGCGCGCAGCTCCTGCATCGGATCGGCCGCCGGCCCCTTGGCGAACAGCCGGGTGTAGTCGCCGATGGCGCCGTGGATGACCGTGCCGCGGTCGCGCGCGCCCGGCGACGTGTCGACGGCGTCGAGCGGCTGCAGGCGAAGGATGTACCGGGCGTAGATCGTGTAGGGATCGCGCAGCCAGTCTTCGATGGCGGTGACCGAAAGCCGGTCCGGCCGCGCCGCGCGCGGCGGTTTCGGCGCCGGGCGTTCGGCGGGCTTGACCTCGGCCGGATGGTCGAGCGCGCGGGCGTAGTCGAGATAGGCGTTGCCGCGCGCGAGCACCTCGTTCCAGCGGACGCCGGCGAGCGCGGCGATGCGCTGCACGAAACGCGAGGTCACAGTCGGCGCACCCGCCACCTTGGCGGCGCGCGCGAGGATCACTTCGGGCGCGCCCAAGCCTTGCGCGAAGTCGTGGGCGGATAGGCCGATGCGGCGTTCCGGCGGATCGAGGCCGAGATCGCCGCGCATCGGGCGGCTGAGCCAGGGATCGCTGCGCGTCTCCGGCGGCCAGCTGCCCTCGTTGAGGCCGCCCAACACGGCACGGTCGATCGCTTGCAGGCGCGCTTCCAGCGGGCCGTAGATGTGCACGCGCACGTCGCGGATCTCCGGGCGGCGCACCACGCGGCCGGCGATGGTGGCGTGGAACAGTTCGGCGTAATCGCTTTTGGCCACGCCGATGGCGGCGGCCGAGGGGCTTTCCGACAGTTCTTCGAAGATGCGGGCGAGCGCGCTACCGTCGTTGCCGGCGAACGCCGCGACCTCACCTTTGGCGTCGGAGCCCAGCGCGGAAATAACGGCGCTATGGCACTTGGCCACCGCGGCGAGCGGATGACTGCCGCGTTTCAACGATTCGAGCGGCGCCAGCGCGGCGCCGAGACGCCCGATCAATTCGGCGGCGACGTCGAACTCATCGTCGGCAATCAGCCAGCGCGGATCGCTGCGGTGAAGCTGGTCGCGGTTGTCGCGGAAGGTGGCGAGCGCCTGCGCCAGGCCGTCGCTGCCGGGGCGGGGCCGCGGGCCGCGCAGCAAAGCGCGCTCGAGTGTCGCGATGGCGGTGCTGCGCGCGCCCTCTTTGCCGCCAAGCCGCAGCAAAGTATGCTTGAGCAGCGCCAGCAGCGTTACAGGTTCCAGGCCGCCGAGCGCGGCGTCGGCGGCGAGCCGCGCAAATACGCCGGCTTGCGTGTCGGCCAGAGAATCGCCGCCGGAATCATCGACCGCTACCTGCCAGCGTTCGAGCGCGGCGGCCACCCGGCGCGCCAGCGCGCGGTCGGGCGTCACCAGCGCCGCGGTCTTGTCCTTGGTCTCGACCGCCTCGCGCAAACAGACGGCGATGGCGAGCGCTTCCTCCTCGGCATTGGCCGCCTCGATCATCGCAATCGACGTGAGCGCGTTCGCGGCAGCGGCGTCGAAGTCCTTGGTCTTGATGCGCGCCGGCCAGCGCTCGGTGGTGGCGGCCGGGCGCAACGCCTCGGACACCAGCCGTTCGCGCCCGTGCGAAGCGGGCGGTTCAAGGGAAACGACATCGTCGCGCCGGATGCCGATGCGGGCGAGCAGCGCATGCATGGCGAACTGCGCGTGCCCGGCGGCGGGCGCGCCGTCGTGGCTCTTGTCGTTGTCGTCGCCGGCGATCAGCGCCCAGGAAGCGTCGTCGAGTTCCAGGTCGAGGCCGGGCAGCACTACGGCGCCGTGCGGCAGCCTGGCGATGGTGGCGAGCAGCTTGGCGGTCGCCGGCATCGAGCCGGTCGAGCCGGCGGCGATCACCGGTGCGTCGCTGCCGGTGAGGCCCTTGGCCTCGGCCTCGATCAAAAGGTCGCGGCGCTCGGCGCTCTCGATCGCGCCCAGTTCCTTGAGCCGCTCCGGCCAATAGCTGCGGGCGATTTTCAGAAACTCGAGCGCGATCTGCCAATAACGGTCGAGCGCCTCGGGCACGAGACCGTCCAGTTTTGTCCACGGCACCTGCCGCGTGATCATGTCGTCGATCAGCCGGCCGAGATCGTCGGCGAGGCCGAGCGCGGCCGACGGCGTGTTGGCGACCAGCGGCGAGCCCCGGTCCGGCTCGATGCGCGATGCCCATTCGACGATCAGTTGCGCCAGCAACAGCCGCCGTTCGAGCGGCGCGATGGCGGCCGGCAGCGCCAGCGCGGCTTGCGCCAGTTCGCCGGTGGCGGCTTCGGCGAAAGCGATTTCGTCCTCGTCCAGATCGCCGAGCGCGACGATGCGCGGCAGGATAGCGGCGTCGCCCTTGAGTTCGTCGAGGAACACCTCGCGCGCCAGCCGGCAGGCGCGCCGGGTCGGCAGATAGAGCGTGGCCTTGCTGAGTTCGAGCGGATCGCCGCTGGCGGGAAAGCCCGGCACCAGTTTACCGGCGCGCAAGGTGCGGATCAGCGCCGGCAAAAACGGCGCCGAGGCGGGGATGTTGAAGACGTTGGCTTTCGCGGCCGGCATGACGCCTGAATCATACACGCTTCCGCGCGCGGCAAATCAACTTGTGCTGGCGCGGATCGCGTTTTCGGCCAGGGCGATGGCGTCGGGGGTGCCGACATGCATCCACAGGCCTTCCAGCCGCAGGCCGAAGAGGCGGCCTTGTTCCGCGGTGCGGTCGAACAGATTGGTGAGCGAGAATTCGCCCTTGGGCGCGTCCTTGAACAGCGCCGGCGCGAGGATCGCCGCCCCGGCGAAGACGAAGGGCGCCACCTCGCGCACGGTCCGGCGGCGCAGGCGGCCGTCCGCGGCAAACGCGAAATCGCCGCGCCCGGCATAGCCGATGCTGCCGGCGGTGGGCGCCAGCAGCAGGGCGGCGTCCATGCCGGCGGGGTCGAAGGCCTCGGCCAGGCGCGCGAGGTTGGGCTTCACGCCGTCGATCCAGATGGTGTCGGAATTGATGTGGAAGAATGGCGCATCGCCCAGTTCGGGCAGCGCCTTGACCACCGCGCCACCGGTGCCGAGCAGCAGGCCGCGCTCGTCGGAGATGGTGATTTCCGGTTTCTTGCGCGCGGCCAGATGGCGCTCAAGCGCATCGGCGAGGTAATGGACGTTGACCACCGCGCGCTCGACGCCGGCGTCCGCCAGGCGGTCGAGCACGTGATCGATCAGCGCTCGGCCGGCGACCGCGACCAAAGGCTTGGGCGTGCGGTCGGTGAGCGGGCGCATGCGGGTGCCGAGGCCCGCCGCCAGCACCATCGCTTTGGTTGGCGTTCGCATCATGTCATTTTTCATTATGCATGATCTTATCCGAAAACCGGTTCCCACTTTTCGGGATCATGCATCAGATCGTTTTCAAGGGCGGCACGTTGACGCGATACCACGCGGCAAGCGGCGCCAGCGCCGGATGCGCCAGCGAACGGTGCAGATAGGCCCATACCCGCGGCATGTGACGCAAATATTGCGGCTTGCCGTCGCGCCGGTCGAGGCGGGCGAAGATGCCGAGGATCTTGGAGGCGCGCTGCGCCGCCATGGTGGCATAAAGCTGGGCGAAGGCCGGCGCGTCGAATTTGGCGTCGGCCTTGAGCCGCGCGCGCGCGTAGTGCGTCAGCAGCGCGATTTCCATGAACTCCGGGACGTCGACGCGCGCGTCCTGCAGCAGCGAGGCTAGGTCGTAGGCCGCCGGCCCCATCACCGCGTCCTGGAAATCGATGAGGCCGATGCGCGCCACGCCTTCACGTTCCGCCAGCCACAGCAGATTGGGCGAATGAAAATCGCGCAGCACCCAGGTCGCCGGCGCCGCCAGCGCCGGCTCCAGGGCGTCGCGCCACAGCGTGACGTAGGCGTCGCGCTTGGTGTCGGACACGCGGGCGTCGAGGAACGGCAGATACCAGTCGATCAAAAGCTCCACTTCGATCAGGAAGGCGTCGAGGTCGTAGCGCGGCAGCCGGTAGTCGACGCCCGGCTCGACCGGTAGCACGTCGGGCAGCGCCATGCCGTGCAGCGCCGCCAGCAGATCGATCGCCACTTCGTAGCGCGGCTCGATCGGCGCCGGCGGCTCGCCATCGACCACCAGCTCGCGGCCGAGATCCTCGATCACCAGCAATCCGGCGTCGCGGTCGGCGGCGAAGATCGCCGGCGCCGACAGGCCGCGCGCGCGCAAGCCCTGCGCCAGGACCAAAAAAGGCGTCACGTTATCGGCGAGATGCGCGATCGCGCTGTAGGGCTTGCCGTCGCGCACGGGCGGACCGTCCGGCCGCTTCGGCGAGTTCATCAGGATGTAGCTCACGCCGTCGAGCGTCAGCCGCTCGTAAGCGCGCGTCGAGGCATCGCCCTGCATGTATTCCCGCGCCGCCGAGGCGAAGCCGGAGCGGACGAGGAAAGCGCGGATGTCGGCGATGCGCTCGGCGCGCGCGGCAAACGTGCCATAGCCGGTGACGCAGGCGTTGCGGAAATAAGGGCCGTCTTGCAGCGACAGGTTCAAGGCGACGTCGAGCCGGTCGTCCGGCAGGAAGCCTTCGGCGCGGTCCGGCCATTCCAGCAGCGTCAGCGAGCGAGGTAGGATCTCCTCGAAGCCGAGCTCGGCGAGCTCAGCCGGATCGTTGAGCCGGTAGAGATCGGCATGCACCAGCGTAAAGCGCGGCAGCTCGTAGGCCTGCATCAGCGTGAAAGTCGGGCTCGGCACCTCGACCGCAGGGTCGCCGGCAAAATGGCGGATCATGGCGCGGGCGAAGGTGGTCTTGCCGGCGCCCANNGTCGGCGAGCGCGACGGTGAAGCTATAGCCGTCGGAGGTGGTGGGGGACATCGAATCGCCCGTTGCGAGGTCTGCACCCTTATAAACGGCAGGCGCGGTGGGAGGCCAGTTGAGGAAGCGGCCGCCAAAGCCGCCGCCGAAGCCCGCGGGCCGTTACAGCTTGAGCAGCTTTTGCGCGTTACCGCCGAAAATCGCCGCGCGGTCGCGCTCGCTCACCGGCGCCGCGTCCAGCCATTTTCGGCCGGGTAGGTTTTCCTGGAACGGCCAGTCGATCGAAAACATAATGCGCTCGACGCCCATCTCGGCGATCGAGCAGGTGAGCGCGGCATCGGAAAAAGCGCCGCTGGTGGTAAGCCAGAAATGCGTCCGGTAATAGTCGCCGAACGCGCGCGGCATTTTGATGCGCCGGCTCAGCGTGTCGGTGGTGCGCCACAGCAGGAACGGCGCGGTCTCGCCCAAATGTCCGACGATGATCTTGAGCGACGGAAATTCATCGAACAGGCCGCTGAGAATGAGCCGGTAGGTATGGGTCAAGGTCTCGAGCGTGAAGCCGAGCGGCGCGCCGGACAGGACGGGGTAATCCTTGAAATAGGCGTCCATCACCGCCGGGTGCGGCGGCGTCGGATGGATGTAGACCGGCACGTCGAGGGCTGCGGCGCGCTCGAAGATTGGGCGGAATTTCTTGTCGTCCATGAAACGGCCATGGGTGAGCCCCATGATCATGGCGCCCTTGAAGCCGAGCTTGCTCACGGCGCGTTCCAGTTCGTCGGCGGCGGCCTTCGGGTCGGGCGTCGGCAGCGTGGCAAAGCCGGCGAAACGGCCGGGATGCGCGCGCACCGCCTCGTGCAGCACGTCGTTGGAGGCACGGGCAAGCTTGACCGCGGATTCCGCGTCGAGGTTCTGCGTCGCCGGATTGTTTTCGGAGATCACCTGGAGATCGATGCCGGCTTCGTCCATGGCCCGGGTGCGCAGCGCGCCGAGGTCGTCAAGCTTGCATTGCAGCGGCGAGTCTTTCTCGCCGCGCAACTCGCGCAATTTCGGCGAAGTGAAATGTTCCTCGAGGCAAACGACCTTGGGCTGGGGCATGACGTTCGCTTCTTTTCAGGAGGGCCGGGGGCGGGACCGTCGATTCATCCGACGTATATCGAGACCTTATAAACGGGGCGGGCTCTAGTGTGCCAGATGAGACGGCGGTCCGGGGCGATAAGCGGACTTAATTCACGGGAAATCCGCCCTCAATGTAGCACCCGAAGGTCATGCCGCCGGATACCTATAGCGAGCCAGTGAACGGTCCGCCCGAGTTCCAGACTGACGCACTTCGCACTGGTTTTCGCATAGGGAATTAAGCACGTCGCCGATTAAGCGCGCCAGCGCACGCTTCCATCATCTCTGATCGTTAGATTCGCACGGATCCATTTGGATTTCGGCGACGATGCAGAGAATTCAAGAATTCTTTTCTGCCTGGCGCTATCGCAGCGTTCGCGATGCGGTAGCGGTCGCCGCCATTTGCGTCGCCCTTTATGCCGCCTCGAATTGGTTCGAACTGCTCAATCGAACTTACGCGTTTGCCCAAGCCTACAAAGCCTATGATGTCGACGATCTGATCGTGGTCGCCATCGCGTTTGGCTTCCTGATGCTGATTTATTCCCGGCGGCGCGCGCAGGATTTGAAGGTGAAAACCAACAGGCGGCGCGAAGCTGAAAAACACAACGCCGATCAATCGGCGCTGCTGACAACGGTGTTCGGCAACATGTCGCAAGGCATATTGATGTTCGATTCCGACGAACGTCTCGTCGTTTGCAACAATCATTATCTGGAGATGTACGGGCTTTCTTCCGATATCGTAAAACCAGGCATGACGTTGCGCGAAATTCTGCAATACCGGGCTGAATGCGGGGTGCTCGATGGCGGTGCTGAAGAAGTCTATTCGGAAGTGATCGCGCAGATCGCGCAGAATAANNAGCGATGTTGTTTTCGATCGCGAAACCTTCCGCTTTCTGGCGGTCAACGATGCGGCGGTGGCGCAATACGGATATAGCCGCGAGCGCTTTCTAGCCATGACCCTGTTCGATATTCGGGTCGGCGAGCACGAGAGCGCCGCGGCGTTGCTTCGCGCGCTTCCGGAAGCTCAAAACGGCGAGGATGTCGGGCAGCATCGCCGGGCCGACGGCACAAAACTCTGCGTCGTGGTTTATTCGAGAATCCTGAATTTCGGAAACCGCGAAGCTCGCTTGGCGGCGATTCACGACGTGACCGAACGCATGTTGATCGAGAGCGACCTTCGCCGCACGAAAATGTTTCTCGATACGGTGATCGACAACGTCCCGCTGCCGATTGTGGTCAAGACCGTCAAGGACAGCCGCTTTGTCCTGATCAACAAGGCCAGCGAAGAAATGCATGGGCGTCCCCGCGAATGGACCATCGGCAAGACGCTGTTCGATATGTTTCCCAAGGAACGCGCCGATATTATTAAGGCCCAGGACGCGGAATGTTTTGTCTCCGAGCAACCCGTCATCATCAGCGACCACACGATTCCGACGCCGAAAGGCGACCGTATCGTCGTCTCGAAAAAGGTCGCAATCCGGGGCCAGGACGGCAAGCTGGAATATCTTCTCACCTTGCTCGACGATGTAACGGAGCGGAGGCAAGCGGAGCAACGCATCACGCATATGGCGCATAGCGACGCGCTGACGGACCTGCCAAATCGAGCGGCCTTCAGCGAACGCCTGAGCGCGATCCTGAAACTGGCGCAAGCGGAACGCCGAAGTTTTGCGATCCTGTGCATGGACCTCGATAGTTTTAAGGAGGTCAATGATATCTACGGGCATGCCGTCGGCGATACGCTGCTGTGCATGGTTGCCGATCGCTTGCGTTCGATCGGCGGCGACATCTACATCGCGCGGCTCGGCGGCGATGAATTTACGATTATTGCCGAAAATGGCGAGAGATCCAGCATCGGCCGGCTTACCGATCGGCTGCTCGCCGCCTTTGCCGACGACTTCGAAATCGAGGGCCACCGGCTGGTGCAAGACTTGAGCATCGGCGTTGCGATTTATCCCGCGCACGGCACGGATGACAAAACGCTGATGAAAAACGCCGATGCGGCGCTCTATCATGCCAAGTCCCAGGATTCCGGTTCTGTGCAATACTTCGAAGCGGAAATGGACGCGCGGTCGCGCGAGCGCAACGCGTTGAAGGTCGATCTTGATTTCGCGATCGCGCGCAATGAAATCCAGCTGCATTATCAACCGCAGCTGAAAATGACCGGCGAAACGACCGGATTCGAAGCCTTGGCGCGCTGGCACTCGCCGAAGCGGGGCATGGTGTCGCCGGCTGAATTCATCCCGCTCGCCGAGGAAAGCAGCCTCATCCTCGTGCTGGCCGAACGGGTGTTGCGCGAGGCGTGCCGCGAAGCCGCCTCGTAGGACAAGCCCTTGAAAGTCGCGGTCAACGTCTCTCCCATCCTGTTCCGGCGCGGCGACCTGCCGCGATTGGTTCATTCGGTTCTGATGGAAAGCGGACTGGCGGCGAACCGCCTCGAACTTGAAATCACCGAAGGGGTATTGATCGACGATTTCTCGCGCGCCGTCTCGATTCTGCGCCGCCTTAAAGCGCTGGGCGTGCAGATCGTGCTGGATGATTTCGGCACCGGGCACTCGTCGTTGTGGTATTTGCGGGCGTTTCCCTTCGACAAGCTAAAGATCGATCGTTCCTTCATCGCCGATCTGGGGGGCAACCAGCAGTCAATCGCCATCGTCCAGGCGGTTATCGGGCTCAGCCGGAGTCTCAAAATTCCGGTTCTGGCCGAAGGGGTCGAAACCAAGGCGCAGCACGCATTCCTCACGCGGGAAGGCTGCGACGAGGTGCAAGGCTATCTGACCGGCCGGCCGGCCGCTCGCGATCGCGGACTATGCCGCCGTCGTCGGAAAAAAATTGATTGCCGAAACGCCGGCCCGCGTCAGGTCGATTGCCGGATAGGTCCGCTGAGAGTTTGCACGTATGGCAGAAGGTTTGAAAAACTTCGGCGGCGGGGCGCCGGGTGACGGCGCACCCGCTCCGCCATGTCAGCGCAATCAGAAATCCGTGCGCCGGTAATGGTCGACGGCCGGCGTTTCGCGCGCGGTTGCGGGCCGGCTGAACACGATCTTGCAGGTGGGGCTGAGCTGCCGCTTGTTTTCGGCCAGGCATTGCGCCACCCGCCCCTCGTCGGGAATGGCGTTCTGGCAAAGCCGGAACGCATCCGGCGTACAGGCATCCGCATCCTGTTGCGTGTAGGCGATGGCCGAGAGTGGGGCTAAGATCGTGAAGAATGAAGCGATAGCGCACGTTTTTAGCATGGCAGCGTCACTCCAATTCGGGGCTCAGCACGGCAACTGCCGAAGCTGACAATAGTTCCGGAAACCAGGCAGCATAGGCCGCGCAAGCTAAAGTTTCGTTATGAAATCATGAATTTTTCGTCCTGGATCATGGCGGCGCGCCCGCGCACGCTCAGCCTGTCGGTCACGCCGGTGGCGGTGGGCGCGGCGCTGGCGTGGGCGGTGGCCGGGCGGGTTCATGGGCCGGCGGTGCTGGCGGCGCTGGTCGGTAGCATGTGCATTCAGCTTGGCACCAATTTGCACAACGACGCGGTCGATTCGGAGCGCGGCGGCGACGGGCCCGATCGCGTCGGACCGCCGCGCGTGACCGCGGCTGGCCTGCTGAGCGCGCCCAATGTCAAACGCGGCGCGGCGGTCTGCTTCGCCGCGGCGGCGCTTCTTGGGCTTTATTTGGTCGCCGTCGGCGGCTGGCCGATTTTTCTGCTCGGCATTTTCTCGATCGTGGCGGCCTGGGCCTATACCGGCGGCCCGCTGCCGATCGCCTATACGCCGCTGGGCGAGTTGTTCGTGATCGCTTTCTTCGGCGTCGGCGCGGTCGGCGGCACTTATTGGCTGTGCACCGCCTATCTCGGCGCGCCGGCGCTGGCGGCCGGTCTCGCGCTCGGACTGCTGACCGGCGCGGTTCTGCTGGTCAATAATTTCCGGGACGTCGATGCCGATGCGCGAGTGGGACGGCGTACGCTCGCCATCGTGGCGGGCCCGCAGGGCACCGGCTGGATCTTCGCCGGGCTGCTGCTGGCGCCTTATGCGCTGTTGCCGCTGGTCGGCAGCGACCTGCCGCACGGTCATGTCTGGCCTGCGCTGGCCACATTGCCGTTGGGGCTGGCATTGATTTACCGCTTCATGCGCGAGCCGCGCGGCCGCGGTTTCAACCGGATTCTGGTGTGGACCGTGCAGATTCAGTTGTTGTTCAGCCTGTTGCTCGCCGCCGGCCTGGTCTTGTGATGCAGATCAATGCAATCGCAGAGAGTTTATCGAGAGTGCCGTTTCAAACTTGCGCCGGCCCGCGAGCGGAGTAGATTCCAGCTATGACGCTGCCCAAAGGCATTTACGTCGTTCCGACCGACCGCTGGTACATCGAGCGGACGGTGTGGCTGATCGCCGGCCTGGTTCTGCTGGGCTGCACGGTGCTGGCGGTGCTGATCGATCCGCTGTGGATTTTCGGGGTGATCGCAACCGGGCTTGTCTCGATCAACGTCGCGCTCACCGGTTTCTGCCCGATCGGCAACGTACTCAAGTTGTTCGGTTTCAAGCCGGCGCTTGGGCAGCCGAACCGCGGCAGTCTTTATTTCCTGCAGACCGACAGCTGGTATCTCGAGCGGCGCATCTACGTGACGGTCGGCGTCAATATCATCCTCGGCTCGATCCTGTTCCTGACCGTGAGCCCGTGGTGGGGCCTGTTCACCGGCTTCGTCGGCACCGCCATGGTATGGTTTGCCGCGACCGGCCTCTGCATCCTGGCCAACGTCCTGTACTGGATCGGCGCCGAGCCGCGGCTCAATCCGGGCGCGCTGCGTGCCGGCAGCGTCGGCGCCAAGCACGCCTGACTATTTCCGGTCTTCGTAAATGTCCGCGGGGACACCGCGGTCTAGGCAAAGCCAGAGCGATGGGCCCGGAGGAAGGAACGTATTTGGCGAACCGCCAGCGGAATCCGCTCCTTGGGCTCTTTCCAAGGGAACATGCTCACTTCGGCCTTAGGCGCGAGCATCGCGGCCTCCATGGCGACGGCGTACGGATGCGCCGGGACATCGTCCGGCAGGATGAGTACCGGCGTCTGGCAGTTGCGCACAAAATCGCGCGTCACGGTGAAGACGAAGTCGGGATCGGTGCGGTACATCTTGGTCAGGAATTTATCGACCATCGTCATCGTGATCTCGGGCCGCCTGGCGGTCAGCGGCGGACCCCAGCCCTTCATATTGTTGTCGTAGAAAAGGTCGCGCATCCCGGGACGCGAACCGCTGGGCTGCGCCAGCACAGCGGCGACAATTCGATGGGGTGTCCGCTTCAATAGGTTCCAGATGAACGGGCCGCCAATGCAGAAGCCCAATACCATGAACTTGTCGATGCCCAAGTGATCCATCACCCCGAGTTGGTCGTCGGCGAAGGCGTCCCATGGCCGGTCGATCTCAAGCGGGCCGCTGGACTGGCCGCCATCGGCGTTGCGCAGGTCCGCCGCGATGCAGCGGTATTCCGCCTTGAACTCCTCCATCGGGTTGAACGGCGAACTGCTGCCTTTGAGGCCGGCGATTGTCGAGTTCAACCCTCCTCCGGGGATGACCAACAGCGGCAAGCCCGAGCCGGCCTCCTCATAGTAGATGCGGACGGCGCCTTTTTCGTAGAACGACATGGCAACTTCTCCTGCCCAGTCTGCTGAGCAAACACGTGCGGGCGCTGGCGCTGAAGGGCCGAATGCCTACTATTAGCACAAAGCGGATATTGGCCGCACCGGTAGGCACTCCACCCGTCGTCGGCGGAGCCGTCATTTCTTTCAGCTGTGCGATTTGGATTTACCGCCTGATTTCGCAGCCTTTGGCGATCTGCGCCCAACTGGACGGTCGTTCACTATCACGCGGCCCACGCGTAGTTGAAGCCGGGAAAACAGCTGCCCCATCGAAAGCCCTTGATGAGCCGCGGGCACTTCGATCGCGACGAGATTCTGACCACGTGCGGGAACGATACCAACTGTCGGCATGCCGGCGGTCAGCGGCCCGTAGTGCACAGCGGCGAGTACACGGCCGGTGCGATTGTGCAGGATTTGCAATTTCTTGATTGCGATCTGTTCCATGGTCACACCGAAATCTTGACGGCAGCTACGCGGAACGAGGTATTGAGCTGAGCGTCGGGATCGTCATTGCGTATGGTTTTGCTGATCAGATTTGATCCGAGCACGGGGTGCTTCGCGACGCTCGACAGCACCGTCAAGTAATACTCGCCATAGACGCCGCCCACGCCGTCGTCGCTCCAGGCGTCACACGGCATCCAATCATTGAAAGTCTGGTCGCCCCAGTCCCAAGATACGGTAAATTCAACGGCAGTGCCGTGGGCGAGCGGTACTTGGTTGGAAAGCCCTAAGCTCGTGTTGGCCATCGATCCTCCCTCCGTTTGAACGGCATGCATCACGTGTCGCAATGGTTCGGCTCCGCTACATTCTGCATCTTGCTGGATTGTCGGGGCGCCAGCTTTCCAGACATTGCATCGTGTGGCAACTCGCTGAGGGTGGTGCGACGGCCNNATTGCCAAGGGAATGCATCTGCGGCAATATTTTTGACAGAGTGAATTCTTATTGCCGGATCGATTCTGATTGGAGGGGATCAAGATGTTCGACCTTGAGCAATTCACCGCCGATTGCCGGGCTGCGCTCGCCGCCGATTCATCGCACAAGCTGGTACGCGAGGTCGTCGCGCGCGCCGTATCGGACCCGAATGCGGTTCTCAAAGGGATTGGCGAGCCGAAACGCGCCGGAGTTCAGAAGCTCTATCACGCGCCGGATCTCACGATCCTCAATGTCATCTGGGGACCCATGATGACGATCATGCCCCACAATCATCAGATGTGGGCTGTGATTGGCATCTACAGCGGGCGAGAGGACAACATGTTTTGGCGGCGACTGCCCGATGGCAGCGGCAAGGTTGAGGCCGCGGGCGCACGGGCGCTGCGCGTCGGCGACGCCGAGCCTCTGGGCCACAACATCATTCATTCGGTTACCAATCCGATCCGCCGGCTCACCGGCGCCATACACGCTTACGGCGGCGATTTTTTCGCCGCCGAGCGAAGTGAGTGGGACCCGGAAAGCTTGGAAGAGAGTCGCTACGATGTGGCGAAGAACATGAAGTTGTTTGAAGACGCGAACGCGCTAACAAAACATTTTGCGGAGAAGCGAGGCTAAAATCTTCCGCATAATAGGCACGCGTGTCTTCTTTTGATGTGGTGGACGGCGCCCGCTCCCGGCATCGAGTGCCATAGGGTGGTTCGTCGGAGACGAATCACATGAGGGGAGCCGTCCACATGCAAATTGCCACGATCGGTTTGGATATCGCCAAGAACGTATTCCAGGTTCACGGCATCAACGCGGCCGAGAAGGTCGTCGTCAGAAAGCAACTCCGCCGAAGCCAGGTGATGGCGTTCTTCGAAGCTCTAGCGCCGTGCCTTATCGGCATGGAAGCCTGCGCGACAGCGCACTATTGGGCGCGTGAGCTGACGAAGCTCGGCCACGAGGTTCGTCTGATGCCGGCGAAGGATGTAAAGGCCTACGTCAAGCGCAACAAGAACGATGCCGCCGACGCCGAGGCGATCTGCGAGGCGGTCAGACGCCCAACCATGCGGTTCGTGGCAGTCAAGTCGGCCGAGCAGCAGGGCCGGTTGATGCAGCATCGAGTACGCGATCTGCTGATGCGCCAACGCACCCAGTTGATCAATGCCTTGCGGGCACATTTGGCCGAGCTCGGCATGGCGGCTGCACAGGGGCGCGAAGGGATTAAAGAGTTGTTGGCGATCGTTGCGCAGGATGGGGGTTCGCGCTTGCCGGCCGACGCTCATGCCAGCCTGATCGTGCTGGCGGCGCAGCTTCAGGCTGTGCAGACGATGATCGGATCGATTGAGAAACGGATTGTTTTGCAGCATCGCTCGAACGAGGCGAGCAAGCGACTAGAGAGCATTCCCGGCATCGGCGTTTTGGGAGCGACCACTATCACCGCCGTCGTCACGGACCCGAAGATATTCCGATCGGGCCGTGATTTTGCGGCCTGGATCGGGCTGGTGCCGCGACAAGATTCGACCGGCGGCAAGCAGAAGCTGGGGCCTATCTCAAAACAGGGCGATCGCTACTTGCGTCGCATCCTGGTCGTTGGAGCCTGTTCCGTTTTGCGGCGCGCGCGCCAGCAGCCGGAGAAGTATCCCTGGCTGACACAGCTTCTCGCCCGGCGACCGTTCAAGGTTGTTGCGGTCGCACTTGCCAACAAGATGGCACGGGTCGCCTGGGCGTTGCTGGCCAAGGGAGGGACCTACCGGGCGCCTCGCCTAACGGCGGCCTGACAAGGAGCTCGGCAATGAGACGATGAGGTTGCGTTCGTTGCGTTCAAGAACTGCAGGGGTGATGACGAC
>PMAF01000014.1 GCA_003152455.1 Hyphomicrobiales bacterium | reverse complement strand
TTGCGCCGCGCAGTTGAGAACTGTCGCCGCGCCTTGACCGGCGAGGCGCCACTTCACGTCATCGGGCTCGATGAGCGTCTGATGTAGAACTGCGGCTGAACGTGTGATTTCGGAGACGAAGATGACTTGAACCCTGAGCCGCGCGGCCCCTCGTCGAGGTGCCGCCCCATATTGGCAATCCCCTAGATCGTGAACACCGTCGAGTCCGCCTCGGCGGCAGCAAATACCAGCGGACAGAAAGGCCCGGCGCGTTGGTGAAGAGGGTCCGCGGCGGCGGCGGCCAACATGACCCGGAGCGGTTGCCGGGCGAAGATGACGCCGCGCACTGGACGAGGTTCTCGCGATTGAACCGAGAGCGCATTGAAGAACTTGAGCGCATCAGCGCAGAAAGGAAAAGCGGCCTCCCGGCGCGCCGGTAAAGCCGGCTTGCCTGGCGGCACAAGCATTTGATTTGCTTGGTGACGATGGCCTTCTCATTTCCCCGAGCCGCCGGTCGGAATCTCCGCGCTCTTCACGTCCCAAATCGCGATTTGGTTCCGCGCCTTTCCAGCATTGACTGCGGCCTCCCGATCGTTGATGTTTTGCGAAACGTCGAGATAGGTCTTGCTCTCTGCTTTGTTCGTCCATCCGCCCAATGTCGCACCCGGCTGACTGAGCGCACTCGAATGATTGCGCGCGTATTCATTCGCAATCTCCACAGCACGCGGACCCGTTAGCTCAGCGGCGTCGAGTATTCCTTTGCCGGCTTTATTGGGTGAAAATAGACTTTCGTATAACTCTGGATAATCACCCCTGAGCCGTTCAGATAGAGCATTGTAGAATTCCTCCCACTCATCTTTAGTCATCGCGTTTGCCGCCTTTCCATTTTTGGTAGAAATGGCGAAACCGGTGCGAAGGAATATGGGAATGCCCATCTTTCTTTCTGCTTTCATACGTCGCACTGTCGAAAAAAGGCGACCGGCATCAGTGTGCAGTACTAAGGGATATTCCTTAGCAAGCTTTTCAAGCTGATCTTTGAGAGTCATTTAGATTCTCCGCTTGTTTGCGGCGCCATAGGCAACCGCCACGTCGATGCGAGCCACCGTTGCCCGAAGCAAGCCGGTTGGCATTAGGCCAATTCGCGGAGGCCTAATTCTTGACGATTGGTGAATATATGGCTGTGGATCAAATACCGCAAGATTCGACCGGCCGCCGTGGGCGACCGATCGGTACACGCGACTAATACGGTGTTGCCGATTTGCGAGCAGAAATTCGATCGGTCATCAACCAGCTTGCGCGTCTTAGCGAGCGGTAATTTGCATTTCCGGATCGTTCAAGCCCAATTGTCCCTCGCCTGAGACCATCGCGATCTTCGGACGTTACCACATGATCGGTGGCAGGTCGTAATCCTTGTCCCGCTCCAGCTTCTTTCGGCACGGCGGAATCCAGACTAGCTCGCAAGAACCGAGCCGGCCCTTTTCCCAAATAAGCCACGCATACGCGGTAGCGGTCGATGCCTTCCGCTCGAGCCGTCCTTCGACCATTGGGACTCGCTCGACGAATTGCGCAACTCGCGAAGGCCTGTTGTCTTTGAACAGCCGCATATACCGGCCGGCGGGCGGCAGTTCAGTTCGTGGCCGCGTACTTCGCGGATGCTCGCCGTCCCAGCGGTAGATTCAAAAATGGCTGCGCTGCATGAGACGTTCGCGCGTGCCGCCTGTCTGCCCGACATAGCGGACCTTGCCATCTCGCGCTGAATAGAGAGCATACATTTCGGCTATGGCGCGCCATTATAGCGAGTTACTTGTCGGGCGCGCCTTGACCGGCGTCCATGCTTCCCACTCGACCCGACTTGTTGTTAGTGGCGGAGGCGGCCTCCGCGCCGCGCAACGCGCTGTCTCCCGCCGCATCGTTAGCTTGCTCGGGGGATGAAACCTCGACGGTGACCCCCGGCTTTAACATCAATGCGACGGTCACTTTCACGCCGTTGACCACTACCTCAACCGATCGTCGGCCATGGGCCGCGTGCGTAGCAGCAAAAGCCGATCTTCGGCAATGAAGAAGGCCGGGATCGCTCCCGGCCTTCTTATCGGTGCTTAGGCGGCCTCCTCGCCGATGTCGGGCTCCTCCTCAACGACTTGGAGCCGCGTCCTTAGGGCTTCGGCCTTAGCGTCGGCTTTAGCCCTGAACTTAGCGGCCCGAGCGCGGTCTCTGATGATGTCGCCCGATTTGCGGTGGACTTCTTCCAGCCGTTCGTCAGTGAGCGCATCAAAGTCCGCGTCAGCGGCGATGAACAAGCGATAGTATTCGATCCGCTTCTTCAATTCACCGTTGGACATGTGTCGCGCCGACCAGTCGTTACAGTCTTGGGCGGTGCGGCTGACTTGACGGAGGAGGTTTAGACGCTGGCGCAGATCGGCGGTCGGCGTCTTTGACAATTCCGCTTCGGTCTTTTCCATGTCATGCAGCGCGACGAGACACGCCACACGCTCGGTTAGATCGGCAGTCGCAACGCTCTCGTATTCGAGAGCGGTGCCGTCTATGGCCCGCACAAAATTCGCTGCTAAGTCTCGCAGCGACCGGATGCGATCCGGCTTAGGTGCGGGGTCGGCTTTAGATTTGGTCATGGCACACTCCTTTAAGGCGTGAGTCCGGCACAGATGTTGTACGCCAAGAGGATTGCGCAGGGGAAAGGCATCATCATTCCCGACGAGGCCAAGGCCAACTCGGCCGCCATGTCGGCGTGGATTGACTCGAACCGCGGCACGAAGCGCCGCAAGCGCGGTCGCAAGACCGCCTACAAGCCTATGGGATCAATTGCGCCTCAATCGACAGCGCCGACGAAGAGGTCTCGGAAACGTACAATTGCCGCTGCTGCCGCTCCACCGGCTCCCGCTCAGCCAAAATCGGTAACAGGGACGCCACTGCGGATTCCTTACGGCAACAAGGAGGTCGCTCTGAAGCTTGGCGCCCGCTACGGCTCGGCTGGATGGTATGCCCCGCCTGGAGTTGATCTTGCTGCATTCGGCGCACGGGGATGGCTGTAGCGATCGGCAGACGTTGTCGGCGAAGCGACGGAGTGCGCCGATAGGCGCATGCGGGATGAAGTCGCCGTTCAGTCCAGGAGTTCGATCGATCGAGCCTCCGGCCCTTTCTGGCCCTGACCGATTTGCATCCGCACACGCTGACCTTCCGCCAGCCCGCTCAACCCGCCGCGCTCGAGCGTCGTCGCATGGACGAAGACATCCTTCCCACCACCATCCTGCCCTATGAAACCAAACCCCTTATCGACGTTGTACCATTTGACCGAACCGATGCTTTCCTCGGTCGACCCAACGCCGGGTTGTCGTTGCGAAGATGAACGAGGGGTAGAGCGCCGCTCCGTCATGCGCGTGACCTGAGCAGTGCTTGTATCCACCTCGATCACTTCAGTGACCTCAGGGCCCTTCTTACCTTGGCCGATTCGGACCTTAACGCGAGCACCCTCGGGCACGCTGCTGTGTCGTGCTGCTTCCAGCTGACGGACGTGCAGGAATGCCTCGGGTCCACCGGCCAAGACGACAAACCCAAAGCCCTTCTCGGTATTGAACCATTTGACGACTGCATCGACCGGTGCCGATGCCAGCGGCGCGCTCGGACTCGGATAATTTGGGCGCCCTCCGGCGGGTCGGTCGCTGGACCCATAATCGTCGTCATAACCGCGGCGCTTGGGTTCACGGTAGTCTTTGTAGCGGCCCATTCGACGTCCATTAGAATTAGCAACAATACCTAAATGTCTCATTCTCTCCGTGCACTGAGTCAAGAGGGGGCCGCGTCCTGCGGCTGACTTTGCTGGCGCTGGACATCGTCGAGGCTATCCTGGGTGGGCGGCAGGCGGCGGGGCTGATGCGGCCGTTTCCGGTGGTTTGGCGGGAGCAATCGCGCATTCTCGGAGCCCGAGAGCGCTGGACTAAACGATCTACTGGCATCATCGTTGTGCGATCGATAACGATGAAGTCTGAGAACCAATGGCCAAACCGCCCGTTCCCCCCACCGCGACCGAAGAAGAGGTCCGCGTCATTCTTGAACGCTACCGCTGCCCCGTTCTTTTCCACGAGGTGCGCACGCGTTGCCTCGGCAATATCGCGACGCCAGTTTCGGCGGCCTCGCCGATTAAAATAGTGGAAGATCTTTGGGGTGGAAAACTGCCAGCCTTCGATTCGATCGATGCGGCGAACGAATTGATTGGCGCGCTCGTTATGGGCTTGTGGAACCGCCTGACCCGGCACCAGGACCGAAATTCACCCTTCCGCCTGATGCGCATCGAGACTGCGGCCACGCGGGAAGGACTGGCAGCCTTGGCGCTAATGCGCGTCCAGGAGATCGAAGGTTTTGTCCACGGGCTGTTCGGGCGACAAGAAGAGATCGATCTGCCGGAACGCGCCCATCGTGCTCTCGATGATCTCGGTAAGATGCGCGCCATGTTCGCAGCGGTACAAGACGTTGCAAACGACGAAACCAAGGCAGCGCCTCTCAAGGAAATCGAGACGACGCTACGGCACATGCGCGGGATGACGAAGAACGCCGAGCACGCCATGCATACTGTCGTTCTGTTCTGTAAGCGGGCGCGCAAACAAATGCTCGCGGGGGTGCCGGCAAGCAAACCGACCATGCACTGAGTCCCATATATACAAACGACGACGACCAGCGTGAGGGACCAATCTGACGCCCCATAAATGAGTGAGCGTTGCCGCCGGCGCGATCCTCGATGATGACCGGCTGTCCCCAGCCAGACTTCGGATTTTAGGTTTTTGCCAATTCCCCGAATCAGCATGCTGGATTAAAAGCGGACCGTGCTTTGGCGCCGCGGCGTCGTCCTCGCAGGCGGCCCATCGTCGAACGTGGAGGTCACATGGTTTCCGCCACCGTCGCACTTCGGAAAGACAACGCCATTGCGAGGCCGGCGGCCCTGTTGGGCCGCGCCAAGGTGCTTACCCGTTACCGCCATTTACGGGAAATCAGCCGGCAGCATCATTCCGCCGTACTGGATTTCCTGTCCAAGGATACGATCATGTCCCAGGCTCGACGCCTGGGTCTGGCTCAGGGCAAGACTTTGGTTCTCGACAGCATGGACGACCTGAATTTGGCTTTCGACCTTGCGATCCACACCGCACCGAAGGACCGCTCCCGGGCGATAGACCGTTATGCCAGAGCGACACGGCTGGCGCCCGAGTCTGACGAGTCACTCGTGCTTGAGGCCATGCAGCGCGCGCGCTTCTCGATCATCAGTATTGTGCGCCGGCACCCAGCAGCTGGCCTGATCGTCAAGGATTTGTTCCGCGGCGTCGAGGTTTGGCTGGTCGATGAGGGCCTTGAGAGTTCGCTCCCGGACGGGGCAGCGCTGGCCACTCGGCTCTATACGCCCGAGGGCTTCGCCATGACGGCCGGCGTCCTGGTGCCGCTCGATATCGAACTGATAGAGGATGCGATTGCCGACACGCCACAATTGCTCCGCAATCGGCGCGAGGAGTTCATCGACGACCGCCGTTTCGCGGAGGCGATCTATCGCGTTGCCCTTGCGAGCGGGCTGATGGAGCAGGTCGCTTACCAGGACCCAATTGCCGAATCTGAGTGATATTGGAGCGCGGTAGCGGTCGCCCGCGCATTCCGCTGGCGCGAAATGCCGGAGAACGGCACGTACGCCACCATCGCGGAGATCGCGGCCGCCAAGAAGATCAACGATTCCTACGTCGGTCGCGTCTTGCGGCTGACCTTGCTCGCGCGGACATTGTCTAGGCGATCCTAGGTGGGCGGCAGCCGGCGGATCTGCAGCTCGAGGACCTGCTGAGGCGGTTTCCAGTTGGTTGGCGGGAGCAAAGGTTGGCACTTTTGCGCCCCGCTTAACGGTTCAGGCATACTTTTCAAAGCGGATGAAGGTGACCATCCTGTTCGATCGCGCGAAGTGCCTTCATTAACGAAACCGATTGATACAGGCGCCACCATTGACCGGTGTGCCGGTGCCACATCACATCGAAGCAAGCGGGCGCAGTGTAGTCCAAGCGGGCGAACGCATGTTCGAACTCAGGCACAATCCTGTTGGGGCTGTCTGAACGAAACCGCTCGATGAAACGATAGCGACCGCGATGCCATTTCCCGTAAATGTCCACGGGATAATTGAATTCTGTTGGACGGATCGAGGGCAGAAAGCGCGGCTTCAGAACATCGGTCAAACTAGCGTCGAACTACGACGCTAGCGGACACAATAATAAGACGCAGGTGCAGTGACTTTCTTTTCGGGCTACCAACTAGCTCACGCGTCGGGGTGCCGAGTACCGATAATTATTTTTGTGACGATGTGGATAATTGAGCGCCAAGGGGGAAGGCGGACCCTTCCGGAAAGCATATTAAACAATACCGGCAGCTCGTCTAGTGCAGCTATCCTAGCGAAGTGCCCGACGGGTCCAGTGACTTCGACACCAACGATGGTACGGAATTTCCAAACTGCAACTTCCCGCCCCCACATTGTTCGCTTCAAGCGTATTATTACGCGCCAGCGCCTTTGTTCGATCATTAGACCCAAAGTCAAACCAACCAACAACGGAAAAAGGAACACGATACACAAAGCGACCGCAACTCGCGCGTAAGGTGCGACCATCGTGGCACCGCGTATCTTCGTAGAAGCCTGGAGAAAGCCACAGGCCGTTAATAGTTTGCCTAAATCTCCCGGAATTTCGTCGATGTGGCTGCGCCATTCTTCGGATAAGCGCTCGCGATATTCTTCGGGGAGTTTTCGCTCGGCAAGACGGATTAAACGTTCGACGATCCAGGGGTTCCAAGCTTTAAATTCGTCCGAAAGGACGCGCGATAAGGCAGCACCAAATACCCCAGCGAGCGCCAGAAATGCTGCGACGACTAGGTCCATGCGAACCTCCGCAGGGCCGGCTTCAAATCACGCATAGCTACTCGGACGCTCTTAGCTCCGTAGGCAGTTATTTTATAAAAACGGCGACGCGGTCTTCCTAGCACGGCCGGGTCTTCCGCTTCCCATCTGCTTTGAAGCCAGCCAGCATCTTCTAATCGTAAGAGAATTGGGTACAGGGTACCTGAAGCCAATTTCGTACGCTTTGCGATCTCGGCCCCTGACAATTCGGCCGTCGGACGACAGATTAACTCTCCAAGAACCTGGATCGCTTGGGTCGTTAGTCGGAGTTCTTTGACCATAGTAGTATGTCTACATAGGGTCATTGCCTTTGTCAACTCACAAGAGTTGTGCCACAGCATAGCGATTTCAATAACTTAGATTGTCAAACGGCTCTAAGCGCGATCACGGGCGCTAAAGGCATTTTGTCGCGCTGTAAAACCGTGACCGCAAGGAAACCTGACACCGCATTTCTAACACTGCATTTGCTGCCGCGCACTGCGTAAGTAAATCAGGGTTTGATCTTCTTCGCGCCATCCAAAAGTTTCGCCAATAAGCTCACATAAGCAATAAATTCCAATGCCTCTCGGCATCGTCTTTAATTAGGCTGTGCGCCCGCGGATTGCGTAACCCAGCGACAGCACCTGCAAACATCATCATGAAGCCTGTCTGCTCATTTTGGTCATTCTGGTCCTTCAGATCGTTGAAACTAAGGACTGGTGACTTTGGACTGAACGCCGCTTGCATCAATGTTATCCCGTCGCCCTCTATACCACTTCTGAGGCGCACAAGACCATTTAGCGCCTTTACTGCGTCTTCAATCGCGTTGGCATAATGGCCGTTGCGATATAAATCACTTGCGGCGTGAGCAATTTCCGGATGCAGCTCCAGTCCTTCGTATGCTCGTAACGTCTTTGCGGACGTATCATCGTCCGCGTCCTCTTGCTTTTCTTTGAGACGCTTAATCGCGGAAAGAAGGCAATCCTTGGCCCGCGCGTGGCCGCGTTTGAAATTTTTTAAATGGGCATCGTGTCCGTCTGCGTAAATGCTGTAGAACCATTTCTTATCGACAGAAAAATCGCGTGCGTCAGGAGTGCCAACTCGAAAAACGTAATCCACGGTGGCATTGATATCAGTGACAATTCTCGAATACAGCGCGGTAAAATCAGTTTGCACCGGGAGTTCCAGCGACGTTTGATCCAGTTCTTTGACCCGGCGCTCTAACTTCTTAATCGCGCCGCCAAGAGCCGACAACGGTATCGAACTTCGGGGCCTCGCATCGCTATTGTTTGCCATCTCAGACGAAGCCCCTTTGGATTACATTTGCAGAGCGGTCAGGTCCTCACCCCTCGCCAAAAATCCTTAAACCGCGTTGGCGATAGCTCGGTGTACCTAACGGTATGCTGAATGTTGCGGTGGCCGAGATAGGCCTGCAGGGTGCGAGTGTCGTGGCCCTTGTTGGCCAAGGCATAACCGCAAGCGTGCCTAAGCATATGCGGGTGCGCCTTGAATTTCAGCTTGGCCTCCCTGCCCGCCCGTTCGACCAGGCGGGCGAAGCCAGCCGTGCTGAACGGTGCCCCTCGTTCCGAGGTGAAACCGCCTACAAGCCTATGGGATCAATTGCGCCTCAATCGACAGCACCGACGAAGAGGTCTCGGAAGCGTTCAGCTGCCGCTTCCCCCGGCTCCGGCTCAGCCAAAATCGGTAACAGGTACGCCGCTGCGGATTCCTTATGGCAATAAGGAGGTCGCTCTGAAGCTTGGTGCACGCTACAACTCGGCGGGATGGTATGCCCCGCCTGGAGTCGATCTTGCTGCATTCGGCGAGCGGGGATGGCTATAACGACCTGACGCCATTGTCGGCGAAATCCCGGCTTGAAACGCGCTTTTGATCCACGTCAAAGGGTCGAGTAGATGAATACGTAGCGTTGGTCCACAAGAAGCAAGGCTTAGGGATCAAAAAAAGCGCAGGGAGAGTATATCATATGCCGTATTACGAGTCGCGGTCGGGGCGCATTTTCATTCAGACCGAGGGACATGGACAGCCGATCCTGCTTATTCCGGGGCTGGGCATGGACCACACCTATTACCGTCTCGCGACTCCGATCTTAGCCAAGCACTTCGAAGTTCATGCCGCTGATCCGCGTGGGATCGGTCAGTCGGAGAAGAGACCGCCTTACAGCGTCGAAACATGGGCCGCCGATCTCGGCGACGTGATCGAGCATATCGGCCACGGGCCGATGCATGTAGTAGGCTCCTCACTCGGAGGTGCCATGGCGCTGGCGCTCGCCGAGAGTCGGCCTGAACTGGTGCGTTCGTTGACCGTAGCGGGCGGTTTTAGCGAACTTGATCGCGCGGCCGTACTCAATTTTGGTCTGCGCGCTCGCCTTATCCGCAAGTTGGGAATGAGCGACGAGGTTGCCGACTACATGGGTCTTTGGACACTCACTCGCGAGTTCATCAACTCGGAGGAGGGTTACGCACAAATGAAGGCCAACCAGGAGAACATCCGAAAAAACTCCGCCGAGCAATATCTCGCATTCGTAGAAACCGTGCTTGCTTGGGGACGCTGTTTGCCGGGACAGGAGAATGAGCCCAAATTCACAAAGAGATTGCCGAACATCAAAGCTCCGACCATGGTGTTGAGCTCGGATAATGATCATCTCATTCCGCTAGAACTCAGCAAAATTGTTGCGCGGAATATCTCGGGCGCAAAGCTCGAAGTAATGCATGGATTTGGCCACATTCTGTTCGTGGAGCATCCGGTCGAAACCGTGGCCATCGTGGAGAGCTTTATCGAAAGCTTACCGAAGCGGTAAGAGCTTCGGGCAGGGAAGATAAAAGGGGGAATTATCGTGTCGTCGATCTATGCCTATGGAGACTTTCTTGATCGCTTGCCGCTCAATCGACGACATTGGCTTATTTTTGCATTGTGCTCACTCGGGTTCGCTTTCGATGCCCTCGATTTCCAAATCATGGCGCTCATTGCTCCGGCGATTGCGCGCGAGTGGAAGGTCGAGCCCCAAACGATGGGCTTCATCCTGTCGACGACAGCGATCGGGATGGTTTTAGGGTCCTACTTATTCGGCATCGTTTCCGACCGCATTGGCCGACGTACCGGTTTCCAGCTCACGGTTCTGATCTTCTCAGTTTTCTGTGGGCTGTCCGTGTTCGCGCGCAACCCGACCGAATTGGCGATTCTGCGTTTCTTCACCGGGATTGGCATCGGCGGATTTGTCCCGATCGATACTGCGATCATGAGCGAGTTCATGCCGAAATCCAGTCGCGGCAAACTCATGGCGCTGTGGGCCATTTCCTTTTCTGGCGGCGGTCTAATTGCGGCATTTATGGCACGCGTGGTCGGGGCTGATCTCGGTTGGCGTTCGCTTTTCCTGGTGGGCGCGGTGCCGGGTATCCTTGTTCTGTTCGTGCGTATGGTGATTCCCGAAAGCCCGCGTTTCCTTTTGCAGAAAGGCCAGGAAAAGGAAGCACGCCGATCGATTGAATGGTTGGCATTGGGCAAACCGCTTCCGCCGGCGGTCGGCTCCGCGGGCCTGACGAGCGATCTCGGGATTACAAAAGTGACAATCAGAACCCTGTTCTCGTCCGCATACCGTCGACGCACGACGATGCTATGGCTGCTTTGGTTCTCCTGGAGCTTTTCGTATTTTGGTGTTCTTCTTTGGCTGCCGAGCTTGCTTGTCCAGCACCGCGGCGTACCGGGTGCGCAAGTCTTTACCTATATGATGGGCTTCCTCGTTATTGGTATGTGTGGCCGCGCCGCGATCGCTACAGTCGTCGACGTCTGGGGACGAAAGAATTCGATTGCTGTGGTCGGTGTGTTGTCCAGCATCACACTGTTAGTCTTCAGTCAGCAGGCAGGCTACGAGAATTTGTTGCTTTTTGGTTATCTGTTTGCGTTTTTTCATGATGCTGGATTGAGTGCTATCGCTCCGTATACGCCGGAACTCTACCCGACACGCGCTCGGGCAACTGGGGTAGGTTATGCTAACGGTGCGGGCCGTATTGCCTCAATCGGGTCCCCGATTATCGTTGGTTTTCTGGTGCCGGTCGGGCTCAATGCCGTATTTGTCGTTCTCGCGGCTGGGTACCTCGTGGCGGCAATTGTTGTGCTTTCATTTGGACTGGAGACGAAGGGGCTAGTGCTCGAGGACGCCGCGCTAGAGAGTGGGATTGGAAGAACGGCGACGAGAATGAGCGGAGGAAATACCAGGAACTCGAAAAAATAGCCGAACTTGCTCATTTTCATGACAAAACCCCAGAGGCCGTAGTTCTAACGACTGCAGGTCGTCCTTGCGTTTGCCTCCCCCGAGTGCCCGA
>PMAF01000234.1 GCA_003152455.1 Hyphomicrobiales bacterium | reverse complement strand
CCGATCAGCGAGTCGATCAGCAAGGCTTGTGGATGGGCAGCGGTGCGGTCGTATACCGGCAGCCCGCGCCCGGTAGTGGCGTCCGCACCCAACCTGCCGAGCAGCGCAAGCCAGGCCCCACGCAGGCGGCTCGGCCAATCTGCGCCGCGCGGCGAATTTGCGTTGTTGTCCCCGTTCGCCATGGTCAATCGGTGTTGATTTTCTCGCTCTCGATCTCGCTGCGTAGCGGTGCGCTTGCCGTCACCGCTGGAGATTGCGGCACAGCTCGCGTACCGCGCATGTTGATCACAATTTCGCGCGCGCCCAAAATAATCACCGCAAGGACGAACGGCGCCAGATAATAAAGCAGCCGGAACAATAACAGGCCCGCCAACACACTTTCCTTGTCGAATTGCCACAAGGCCACAAGCATCGCGGCGTCGAACACGCCGAGACCGCCGGGCGCGTGGCTAGCGAACCCGAGCAGCGTAGCCGATACGAACACCACCGCCAGCGTCACGAAACCGATATGCGGCTCGGCCGGCAGCAGCATGTACATCGCGAGCGCGCAACAGCCGAGATCGAGAATGCCGATACCGATCTGCAGCAGGGTGGACGGCCCGCTCGGCAAATACACTTTCCATTCGCCCCGCCCGATCTCGCGCGGCGCACTCCAGACCCAGGCGAGATAGGATGCGAGCACCAAGAGCATCGCGCCCGCGATGCAGCGGTTGAGCCAAACCGGCAGTTGATCGAGCCAGCCCGCGGCCTGCGGTGAATGGAAGATGCCGAGTCCCAGCACGGTGGCGTTGCCGAGCCAAAACGTCAGGCCCGCCACAAAACAGATTTTTGCCACCTCGATGGCATCGAGACCGTAAGCCGAATAGATGCGGTAGCGCACCGCGCCTCCGGTGAACACGGTGGCACCGATATTGTGGCCGATCGAATAACTGGTGAATCCGGACAACGCGGCAATCCGATACGGGATTTCATTGCGCCCGATGGTGCGCAAAGCGAACCAGTCGTAAAACGTGAGCGTGAAATAGCCGCCGGCGACGAAAACCGCGGCAGCGACGATATTGCGCCGCTGGGTCGCCTTCATAGCGGCGATCACTTCGTCGACGTCGATATTGTGCAACATATGGACTAGCACCACCACCGCGACGGTGATGATGGCCACACTGAGAAGCACGCCGATCCTATTCCAGCCGATATGGTTCTGGAGAAATCGCGCCACCGCGCGTAGCGAATTAAGCATTTTTCCTCCGGCATCCGATCTCGCGGTTACTCGAGATCGGCTCCTCCAAACGCAAAACGGCTATAGCCCGATTTGCGGCGCACGGTTCCCCCGGCCAAGAGACCCCCGGCGCCGCGCGCCCGACGGCACGCTATGCGACCAACTAGCAGAACTCACTCCCGGGCGCGAGTGGACTGCCGCGAGCCCCGACAATTTGCTAGATTGTAGGGTAATGGCGCATGGCTCAACTATGGCCGATTGGAGGACATCCCATGAATGAATTCGATCGTTCCCTGCCCCGCCGCACAGTGCTGCAAGGCGCCGGTATCGGCATCGGCGCCGGCCTGCTCAGTTTTTCCACCGCCGCGCAAGCGCAAACGACGCCGGCCGGCGGAGAAATCTGGCACCAGAACTATTGGGCGAAAAAAGGCGACGTGAAACTCTACCTTTGGCGCAAACGCATCGGCGCTCCCCGCCTAGGCGAAGCGGCGCGGCCGGTCGTGTTCCTGGTGCACGGCTCGTCGAACTCGGCGCGTTCCTCGTACGACCTGACGGTTCCGGGAAAGGGCGAATACTCGCTCATGAACGTGCTGGCGCGCTACGGCTACGACGTCTGGACCATGGACCATGACGGCTACGGCCATTCCGGCTCATCGGGCAATAATTCCGACATCGCCAGCGGCGTCGAAGACCTCAAGGCCGCGATGCCGGTGGTGGCGAAGGAGACCGGGCAGCAAAAGGCGCATTTCTACGGCACCTCGTCCGGCGGCATCCGCGCGGCGGCCTATGTGCAAGCCCAACCAGAGCATGTCGGCCGGCTCGCGCTCAGCGCCTTCACCTACAAGGGCAACGGCGCAGCGGAGATCGAGCGGCGGAGAAAGAAGATCGATGCCTTGCGCGCGAACCCGCGGCGCAAGCGCGATGCCAAGATGATCGGCTCGATCTTCACCCGCGACGGCCACCCGTCGTTCTACGATCCCGCAATGGTCGAGGCCCTGATCGCCGACGAGATGAAATTCGGCAACGAGGTACCATCTGGCACCTATCTCGATATGGCGGCGAATTTGCCGATCGTCGATCCAAAGAAGATAGAGTCGCCGGTGCTGATGCTGCGCGGCGAATTCGACGGCAACTCGACCAACGACGATCTCCTCGACTTCTATCGGCAACTGCCGAACGGCGATCGCCAGTTTGTCATCCTGCCGCAGACCGCCCACAGCGCGGGCTACGGCAAGAACCGGCACTTACTTTTCTACGCTTTGCACAACTTCCTGGCCGAGCCGGCGCCTGAGAGTTGAGATCGGCCAGGTTACCGCGACGTAATGGAACTCATCAGCCGCCCCGGCATTTTCCGATCAATTCACCACATGCTGGAGGGCTACCATGAAAACATTCTTGGCGATTGCATTGATTACCGCTGGTATTGCCCTCGCGCCGACAGTTGCCAGCGCCGGCGAGCGGATGGGCGATGCGGCTGGCGGCGCGGTTGCCGGCGCCATGGTTGGCGGCCCGGTCGGCTTGGTCGCGGGCGGCATCATCGGCTATACCGCAGGGCCGAACATCGCCCGCGGCATGGGCATCCACCATCGGGACTACCGTCACTATACTTACCGTAACGGGCGCCGGGTCTATTACTAGAATTCGCTCGATTTTAATTTTGCAGGCCGGAGAGATTTCTCTCCGGCCTATTTCATATTTGCCGTAGCTAAAGCAGCTCTAATCTAACCGGTAAAAAACTCGCGCAGCGCCGCCGTTGTCTCCGCCGGTGCCTCCTCGGACAGATAATGTCCGCTCGGCATCGCTTTGGCGTCGACGATATTGGACGCGTAGCGCTGCCAGATTTCACCCGGCGAAGGCTTGCTGTTGCGGCCGACGCCGCCGGTCGCGCCCCATAACAACAGCACCGGGCATTCGATCTTGCGGCCGGCCTCGAAATCCTTGGTGTCCATATCGAGATCGACGCCGAAGCAGGCGCGATAATCCTCGCAGATGGCGTGGATGGTTTCTGGATTGCGGAAGCAGCGCTTGTATTCGGCGAGCGCGTCCTTGTCGAAGAAGCTCAAGCCTTGCTTGGTCTTCGCCAGCTTTTTTTCGATGAACCAGTCCGGGTCGGCGCCCATCATCTTCTCGGGCAACGGTTCGGGCTGGATGTTGAACAGCCAATGCCAGGAGAACCTGCCCCACTCTTTGGTCATATTGTTGAGAATGTGATGCTGCGGGATGATGTCGAGGATTGCCGCGCGCGTGACCTTCGCCGGATGATCGAGGCACATGCGGTGCAGCACGCGTGCGCCCCGGTCATGCCCGGCGGCGTAAAATTTGCCGTAGCCGAGCGCCGCCATCACCTCGACCTGGTCCTGCGCCATGGCGCGAAACGAGTAGCCGGAATGGTCGTCGCGACCGGGCGGCTTTTCGGAATCGCCGTAGCCGCGCAGATCGGTGGCGACCACGGTGAATTCGCGCGCCAGCGGCGGCGCCACCTTCAGCCACGACAGATGCGTGAACGGGTTGCCGTGCATCAGCAGCAGCGGCGGCCCGCTGCCGCCGGTGACGGTGACGATGCGCGCGCCGCTGGTCTTGATCTCGGTCCGCCTGAAGCCTTCGAGCATTGACATTGCTTTCATTGTTTATCGTGGCGGGTCTGGCTCAAATATCCCGTTCACGCATTAAAGCGCCCCGCTAAGCGAAATGGCCGGGGAAAGCCCGGCCACGACACGGTATTATAAAGGACAACCCCGGCGCCGCCATAGCGAAGCCGGGGCTATCGGCTGTTTACGGAGCGGTTCGCTTAGTTGCAAACCCTGTAGCGGCGAACGTGCAAACTGCCGTCCCGCCATTCGACGGTGCGCTTGACGATGTAGCAATCCGGGCCGGCGACGTAGGTCGGCGCATAAAAGCCCCAACCGAAACCGTGCCAGTGGCCCCAGTGGCCGTACCAATGGGCGGATGCGGCGGTCGGGGCGAGAGCGGCGGCACCGACGACGGCGGTCGCGCCGATGGCGAGAACGAGCTTGCAGAACATGACGTCTCTCCTGGTTCATGGGATGTGCCTGTCACATCCTCGCCATGGGTCGCGCGTCCGCGGTTAAGGGTTCAAAGGCCGACGCCCCCATTTTCAGGCAATAAGTAACGAAAAACACTCATTTTGCCTTGCTTGGCTTGCCGAGACCCGCCGGAAAAGAGGAAACTGGAACCGCCTACCTCATGAGCAGGCGGATAACAAATTTCTTCGATTTTTCTTGAACCTAGCCGGCGCCGCCGGCGACCCATTCACGAGACGATAAGGCCGCGATGCAAACGACTTCAGACGAGGTTCTGATCGCAAGGATCGCAGGCGGCGATCGGCTCGCAATGCAGGTGCTGTTCGCACGGCACCATGTTCGTGTGTACCGGTTCGTGTTGCGTCTGGTGCGCAACGAGGCGACGGCGGAGGACTTGATCAGCGATGTGTTCCTCGATGTCTGGCGGCAAGCCGGTAAGTTCGAGGGCCGCTCGGCCGTCTCCACCTGGATGTTGAGTATCGCCCGCTTCAAAGCCCTATCGGCGCTGCGGCGCCGGCCGGAACAGGAGCTCGATGACGAAACGGCGGAGCAGATCGAGGATCAGTCCGACGATCCGGAAGTCGCCCTGGCGAAAAAGGACAAGGCCGCGGTCTTGCGACAAGCGTTAAGCAAGCTGTCCGCGGAACACCGGGAAATCGTGGACCTCGTATATTACCACGAAAAATCGGTGGAGGAAGTTGCGGGAATTGTCGGCATCCCGGAAGCGACGGTGAAGACGCGCATGTTCTACGCGCGCAAGAAATTATCGGAGCTCCTGAAGGAGCAAGGAATCGACCGAGGTTGGCCATGAATACGACAAACAAAGAGACGCACAGCGACATCGAGGAACTTCTGCCGTGGCACGCGGCGGGAACGCTGAGCCGTCGCGACGCCCAGCGCGTCGAAGAGGCGCTGGCCGGCGATCCCGAACTCGCGCGTCGTTTCGCGATGGTGCGTGAGGAATTGGCCGAGACCATCCTGCTCAACGAGACGCTGGGCGCCCCCTCGGCGCACGCGATGGAAAAGCTGTTCGCCAAGATCGATGCCGAACCCGCGCGCAAGCCGGCCACCTCGCTCAATCTCGCCGCACGCGTGTCGGAATTTTTTGCGAGCCTGTCGCCGCGCACGCTGGCCTGGTCGGCGAGCACCGCCGCGATCGCCATCCTGTTGCAGGCCGGGCTGATCGCCGGCATCGTGATCAAGGAGAAGAGCGCCGGCGGCTATGAGACCGCGTCCGCTCCGAGT
Source organism: Hyphomicrobiales bacterium (assembly GCA_003152455.1). Taxonomy (GTDB): domain Bacteria; phylum Pseudomonadota; class Alphaproteobacteria; order Rhizobiales; family Xanthobacteraceae; genus Pseudolabrys. Next base: position 7,070 of record PMAF01000234.1, on the reverse strand, counting down.
TCGGATCCGGGCGTCGGCGCCTTCACGATCATCCGTTTCGCGCCGCAGGCCTCGTCCGACGACATCACCAAGTTTCTCGAAGCCAATAAACTGCAAGTCGCGGCCGGACCGATGTCGGGCGGGCTCTACAAGGTGCGCGTGTCGATGACCGGATTGCCGAAGGCCGATCTCGCGCGCATCGTCAAGAAATTGCAGGAAGACAAGGTCGTCGGTTTCATCGCCACGACCGATTGAGATGAACGTTTCGCGTCGGAGGTCACGCCATGCGCGCCCATCATAGTGTCCGGCTCCTCGCAGCCATTGCCGCACTGACTTTGGCGACGGCCGATGCCGCTTTCGCGCAGAGAGCCTCTAGCCGCGACCCGTCGTCGAATATCGGCGTCAGAGCGCCGCAACGCGGCAACGGCGGATATCATGGTGGCGGAATCTATGGTCGCGGCTATCCGTCTGGATATTTCGCGCCACGCGTCGGACCGGTATTCGAAGAAGGCGAAATCGATGATGGCGGGCCGCAAGGCATAAGCCGGCGGACGCAGCGATCGGCGCGGCGGGCATCGAGTGGAGCGCCGGCAGCCAACGAACGGCGGCTGGTGCCTGACGAAGTGGTGATCGAAGTCGCCAATGCCGTCAGTCCGCAGCAGATCGACGCGCTGCAACGCCGCCATCGCCTCACCCGCGTCGAATCGCAGACCTTCCAGTTGTCCGGCACTACTTTGTTCCGCTGGCGGATTCCCGACCGCCGTTCGGTGGCGTCCGTGGTGCGCGCACTGGAAGCCGACCGGTTGGTCGCGTCGGCGCAGCCGAATTACCTGTTCACGCTGCAGCAAGACGAAGCCAAAGCCGCTTCCGAAGGCGACGCCGCGCAATACGCACTCGCCAAGTTGCGGCTGCCGCAAGCGCACGCGCTCGCCAAGGGCGACAAGGTGCCGGTGGCGGTGATCGATTCCGGCATCGACGCCAATCACCCCGAACTCGCCGGCGCGATTGCAGAAAGCTACGACACACTGACGGCACCGATGGCACCGCATAAACACGGCACCGCCATCGCCGGTCTGATCGCGGCCCACGGCAAGCTGATGGGCGCAGCGCCGGGCGCGCCTATCCTGGCGATCCGCGCCTTCGACGGCACCGGCGCCAGCGTCGAAGGCACCACCTTCAACATCCTCAAAGGCCTCGACTGGGCGGCGGCGCACGGCGCGCGCGTCATCAATATGAGCTTTGCCGGACCGTCCGATCCGGCGATCCACCGCAGCCTTGCGGCCGCGCACAAGAAAGGCATCGTGCTGGTGGCGGCGGCGGGAAATGCCGGGCCGAAATCGCCACCGCTCTATCCTGCCGCAGATCCGAACGTGATCGCGGTGACCGCGACCGATGCCGAGGACAAGTTGTTCCCGCAATCCAATCGCGGCCGTTACATCGCGGTGGCAGCGCCGGGCGCGCAAATCCTGGTCGCGATCCCTGATGGCGGCTATGAAGTGGCGTCCGGCACGTCTTACTCCGCGGCGGAAGTCAGCGGCATCGTCGCGTTGATGCTCGAGCGCAACCGCGACCTCCCGCCCGATAAAGTGCGCGACATCCTGCTGGCGACGGCAAAAGATCTCGGCCCCAAGGGCCGCGACATCCTATTCGGCGCCGGGCTGGCCGACGCCTATGGCGCCCTGATGGCGGAACAGGCGCCAATGGCCGCAGCGCCGCGTCCGGTCGAGCGCGTGAGCACCGGCGCGCGCTGACGCTTCCCCTCTCCACTTGCAGTCGCGATAAAAAACCGCCACTTGTGGCGCGCCTATCGGTTTTATTGGGAAAGACATGGACGCAAATAACCAGCCGCAGATGCTGCCACTGCGCGTGATGCGCAACGACAAGATCGCAGACGGCATTCATATTTTGGAGTTCCGCGACGCCGGCGGCCAGCCGCTGCCGGAATTTTCCGCCGGCGCGCATATTGCGATCCAGGCGCCGAACGGCTTGCTGCGCAAGTATTCGCTGTGCAACGACCCCGCCGAGCGCAACCGCTATTTGGTCGCCATCAAGCGCGAGGCCAACGGACGCGGCGGCTCCTGCAACCTCATCGACAATACCAAGGCCGGCGATGAGTTGATGGTGGCGCCGCCGGTCAACGACTTCGGGCTGCCGCCGCGCGCCCAGGATTTCCTGTTCATCGCCGGCGGCATCGGCATCACGCCGATCATGGCCATGATCCGCGAGGTGCTGCGGCAGGGCAAGCGCTTCAGATTGTTCTACTGCTCGCGTTCGCCGGAAATGACCGCGTTCCTCGACGAGCTGAGCGCGCCCGAATTCAAGAACCAGGTCACCATCCACTACGATCAAGGCGATCCAGCCCGGTCGCTCGATCTCAAGCCGGTGCTGGCCGAGCGAAAAAACCGCGAACATCTGTATTGCTGCGGGCCGCGCCCATTGATGGAGGCGGTGCGCAATATGACCGACCACTGGTCGTCGACCGCAGTGCATTTCGAGGCCTTCAGCGAAGCCGAGACGCACAAGCCGACCGACAAGCCGTTCAAGCTTCGGCTCGCGCGCTCCGGCGAGGTGCTCGACGTGCCCACCACGAAGACTATCCTCGAAATCCTGCGCGATCGCGGCCTCGAAGTGCCGAGCTCGTGCGAGACCGGCACCTGCGGAACCTGCCGCACCAAGCTCATCGCCGGCGAAGCCGACCATCGCGACCTGGTGCTGGCCGAACACGAACGCGCCGACACCGTCATGATTTGCGTCTCGCGCGCGAAAAGCGACGAAATTACCATCGACCGGTGAAGTTCACTGCTGGATCGACCGTAAATAGGCCGTCGCCGCGCGGGCATCGTCGTCGCTGAACTTGAATTCCGGCATGGCGGGATGGCCGGACGAAATGCCGCGCTGAAGCAGGCGGGGAAACTGGTCGAAATCGAAGCTGCGGCCGAGCTCCCGAAACGGCGGCGCGCCCGGCATCGGACTGTTGCCGGTTTTGCCAATCGCATGACAGCTTGAGCAGAACTCCTTAAGCAGCGCGCCACCGTGTCGGGCCGGGTCCTGCGCTTGCGCGGCCGAACCCAGGATCAATAGCGCCAGCAACGACGCGATCAGCGGCATGATTGTTGTCGGTGGCCGTTGCATCTTGAAGCTCGCGATCGCTGGGCCGTGGCGCGCCGGAAGGGATTCGAACCCATGACCCCCAGATTCGAAGTCTGGTGGTATTGACCACCATAATCCGACGCTACCCGCCAACAGCCACAAAAACAAGCAATAACAATGGCTAGCTAACGACACCGGCCACCTTGCTCCGTCACGAATTCGCGCTACTGTGGTTGCTAGGTGGTAGCTAGCGCGGTGACAAGGCGATGGTATCAAAGGGCATCACGGTTCGAGCAGTCCAGGCGCTGAAGCCTGGCGAGACGATTTGGGATGCCAATCACAACGAAGCAGTGAGGGGCTTTGGTATCCGACGCCAGCGAGGCGATGCCGTCTATGTCATTAAATACCGGGTTTTTGGGCGGCAGCGGTTCGTCACCATCGGACGCCATGGTTCGCCTTGGACACCGGACAAGGCGCGGAGGGAGGCAAAGCGGCTGCTCGGCCTAGTCGCCAGTGGTAAAGACCCACAGGCCGAGAAGGCTGAGGCCAGAGCCAAAGCCGCCGACACACTGGGCAAGGTAGCTAATGACTACCTGAAGCACGCCAAGAAAAAGCAGAAACCACGCAGCTATTCCGAGACCGAACGACATCTGTTGATCAATTGGAAGCCCTTACATGTGGCTTCTGTTTTTCACCTTCAGCGCCGACACATCGCGGCTCGACTCGCTCAGATCGAAACCGAGCGTGGCGCAGTATCCGCCGCTCGCGGCCGGGCGGCGCTTTCGGCCATGTTCAACTGGGCGATGCGCGAGGGATTCGATATTCCCGCAAATCCCGTATTTGGCACCAACCGCCCTGCAGAGCCCAAGTCACGGCAGCGGGTCCTGACGGATGGTGAATTGGCCGAGATTTGGTCCGCGTGCCGCGACAGCGATCACGGGCGCATTATCAAATTGCTCGCGCTTACTGGCCAGCGTCGGGACGAGGTTGGCGGAATGCATTGGTCCGAAATCGACGAGGACAAAAAGCGATGGACGATCCCTGGCTCCCGAACCAAGAACCATCGCGAGCACATGGTACCGCTTTCCGATTCCGCCTTAGCACTCGTTGCTGCCTCGCTTCGTCGCATAGATCGTGACTATGTTTTTGGTGACGGCCCGCGTCGGAACAGTGATGATCAACGGGGGTTTTCGGGTTGGTCGAAGGCAAAGGCCGCGCTTGATCAGAGAATTCTCGAATCACGCCAACGGGCCGACCCCAAAGCCAAGCGCCTGCTTTGGCGTCTCCACGACCTCCGCCGAACCTGTGCCACAGTGATGGCCGACCGGCTTGGAGTCTTGCCATATATAGTTGAGGCGGTGTTGAACCACGTAAGCGGTCACAAGGCCGGAGTGGCGGGAGTGTAGAATCGAGCGAAGTATGAGGGCGAAGTTCGTGACGCATTGACAAGGTGGGACGAGCACGTCAGCGGAATAGTCGGGTGAAGAGTAATGCCAAACGATAAGGCGTTGACCATTGAAGCTGAAAGGTGGCTCGTCTTAAACGAAGCCTTAGAGCACATTCGTCGTGTTCAAAACTGCACACCCATCGAAGCCCAACGGTACCTTAAGGTCAAAATCGGCGCAGGGATCATCCTCGTAAAGTAAGCAGACTCCGAGGGGGCCAACGACCTTCCTAACCCACGATATCTGTAGGGCACCAAGCTCATTCTTTCACGGACAGGACTTGCTCACAACAAAGACTCTGATTCATATCGACCATTGTTGGTTCGGCATTCTGCGGTCATAGCGGCATCGCAAACCAAGCCGATCACAGCGGTAACCGTCGGCGCGCCAAGACCCGTCAACTCGCTAACAAAGTGGCATTTCTTATCGAGTTGAATGCCTCCGGCCTGCTCGGCCAGATTACACCCATTCTCGAAGTCCGCCCCTCCGGGATATGGTGCGGCCAGACCGTTATGCGCGGTACGCCCCCCGGAAAAGCCGATAAAATCTGACGATTAACGCGGCATTCGATCACGTATGACGCCTCTAAAAAGGGCCAGGTCAGGTCAGCGTAATGCTTCGCCTGCGTTCAGCGGAACCCGATAAAAGTCGATCATCGAAAATGCAGCAAATATTGCGACGATCAGGAAGGTGAATTGAAAGTCCTCAACCGTCTGCACGCCGCCACCCCCATGCGAAAGAGAGATTAGACGCAGAAGCGCCCCTGCCACGGCCACTCCACACGCATTGGCGGCCTGTTGCTGCATGCTGAAGAGTGTATTGGCACTGCCCATCACCGGCTTTGGCACGTCTGAAAAGGCAAGCGTGCTTATTGTGGTGAATTGCATGGACCGCGCTAGACCGGAAATTACAAGCAATGCAATGATGAGGACGTGAGGAGTCTGCGCAGTCAGCATGGCGCATCCAAGCATTGTCGCGATCGCGATACAGCCACTGACAAGCATCGTGCGCCGAAATCTGACGTGCCGGAGAATCCAGCTCGTTGCCGGCTTCATGCCTAGATTCCCGGCAAAGACGCCAAGAAGCAGCGTGCCGGAAGTCACCGGATCAAGACCAAAGCCAACTTGAAATAGCAAAGGAAGAAGGAAGGGCAATGCTGCCAAGCAGCCACGAAAGACACCCCCGCCCCGCATTGCGAGCCGAAAGGTTACTGTTCGAAATGCGACAAGCGAAATCAGAGGTTCGCGCGTATTGAGCCCTCGCCGTACTGCCGCGGCTCCGCACGCGAGCCCAAAGATAAAAAGAACAATGGCTGCGACAATGGGAACGACCGTGCGCCCAAGAAACTCGATACTAAAAAGAAGACTGAGAATCGCGGCCCCAGTGAGGAAAAAGCCAGCAGCATCAAACTTTCGAGGTTCCCTGACCTGACCACCGGGAACAATTTTCCAGACAAAAGGAAGAGCTACGATACCTAACGGCACATTGATGTAAAATATCCAGTGCCATGATGCGTAGGTAGTAATAAATCCACCTAAAGGTGGACCCAGCAGCGGCGCACTTAGTGCAGGCCATGTGAGGTACGCGATCGACCTTATCAGGTCCTTCTTTTCAGTCTCCCGGAGAACAATTAACCGACCGACAGGCACCATCATGGCGCCTCCAAAACCTTGGAGGATGCGGGCGCCGACGAATTGCCAAACAGTCTGACTAGCTCCGCATAAAATTGACGCTAAGACGAAGACCGCAATGGCAGATCCGTATACGCGCTTAGCTCCCAGCCGATCCGCAATCCACCCACTTGCTGGAATCATGAAGCTGAGCGTCACCAAATAGGCGGATACGCTTAGGTCCAGCCCCGCGGCTGTTCCACCAAACGAGCTAGCAATATTTGGAAGCGCTGTGACGAGAATAGTCCCATCCAGCTGCTCCATGAACAGCGTCGACGCAACGAGCAGAGGCAGCGCGGCAGAAAGCTTCATCCTACACGCCGCCTTTCGGCTTCGAAAGATTTGCTATTTCTATACATTAAGTTCAGTCGCAAGCTTTGGGTTAACCGCGGCGATGTGGCGTTCTGAATTGACTTACTTAGGCCCGTCCTTTCCGAGGATCATATCCCGACGTATTGGTGGGTGGCCCAGCCAAGATCGGAACGGCGACAAATGGTGCTAGATCGTTGGACCCGCGCAATGCCAGCGGACAATAGTATCCGGCTTGTGATAACCATCCTTAAGCATCGCAGCTCGCCAATATTTGTATGGATGAGCGTTTCCTTACGTAACCGTTGCTCTTCATCGTGCAAGCTTGAAAGATTGCCAGTCACCCCCCTTTCTCCAATCGATGTCACATGGCCTTAACCTACGCCTACAACCTTCGTCCGTGCGTCCGATGGTGGCTCGAACAAAAGCACGACGCGCAGCGAATAGCATAATCAGTTTTGGTCGTTGCGTGCGGAAAAACTTTTCGAGATCAAAGTTTGGTGCCGGCCCCGCAGTTTGCGCTCGCGTCTCCGCTACCAATTGCGAATTTCCATTGCTGTGTGTACCGAATATCTGA
>PMAF01000023.1 GCA_003152455.1 Hyphomicrobiales bacterium | reverse complement strand
TTGACGGCTTCGCTCCCGAGCACGATCGCGGAAATCCCACGCCGGCCGTGCGAAGCCATAACAATCAGATCGCACGATTTCCGTGTTGCCGTATCGATGATGGCCAAGTACGGCTGATTGTGCTCGACGTGCATCGTGTCGCAGCTCACGCCGGCGGCCAATGCGGCCTCCTTCGCCACGTTGAGGTATTCCGCAGCTAGGGCCGCCATCCGTTTTCCGTATTGTTCCGGCATATCGGTGATCATACTAGGCTCGACCACTAACGCGTGGAATGGCGTCGATACGGTCATTACAGTGACTTTGGCATTGACAGACTTCGCCAAGGCCATGCCGTAGTCGATTGCTTTCTGTGACAGCTCCGAGCCGTCGGTGGGGAATCAGAATGTGCTTATGCATGCGTTAACCTGATTGTTGGTCGTTCTAGCTAAACCATAGAAAGTCAGTAATACTGCTGCAATTTCGGCAACGCTGGGCGCAGATCAGCTCGTACCTCACATATGATCCGAATGATGCGCTCCCTGAATCAGAACCACATCACGATCGCCAATGTCGGGTGATTCCGGCGTCAATGGGCAGCTCGCCTATGCGTGGAACTTTGCGCCGCCGCAAGTTCACGCCGCCGCCGAATAAGCATGGTCTTGTCGGCGTCTGTGGCGATGATTGAGAGCGAGACGCCGGGAAAAGAATTCGCGACCTCGAGGTCCCAGAGGATTTTCAGGGTGTAGGGCTCCTCGCCAGACGCACAACCGGCCGACCAGATGTGGGCACCTCGCCCTTCCCGTCTGGCTCGGGCAGCGATGTCGGGCAGCACTCGTCGGCGCAACACCTCGAACACACCTCTATCACGGAAGAATCGTGAAATGGTGATGTGGCAGCATTCGTCAAAGACGCGCCACTCCATCGGATCGGCTTCAAGCCGTGCTCGATAAGCGGCAAAATCATCCAGGCGAAGTTCATTCATGCGCCGCGTGAGCCGCTTGCATACTTGGCGGCGCACCTTGCGGAAACCCGGCCAGTGCAGGTCGAGTTGCGGCAGCGCCCACTGCAGAAAGGCTGTGCAATCCGTTTTGTTCACTGGGCTCCCGGCTCAAGCTCACTTGCGGTTATTGTGAATCGGCGTCCAACTTGGACCCTCTGTCATTTGCATCTCAAGCGGCCGAACGACCGCAAGAATTTCTGGTTTCTATGAAATGCCATCGGCGTCGAATCGCGACCCCGCGTGTTTCATCAAAAGCGTCGGCAAATTAGAGACTTGCGACAATCTTGATTGGGGTCATGATCGGACGCCGAGCCATGCGATCGGGACACTCATTAACACTCTGCCGGCGTCAGCGGCGTGATCTCGTCTTGGGGCGGAATCGTCGTATGTTGCTGGGCTGGAGCGACCTTGGAACGGATTGTCGGGAACTCTTCAACCGTCAAGGTTTCCCGCGTCAGAAGCAATTTGACCCCTTCGTCCAGATCAGAGTGCCGCGATTGCAGGATTTCGGTCGCGCGCTCGAAAGCACCTGCGATGATGTCGCGCACTGCTACATCGATCTCGCGCGCGGTTGTCTCGGCAGCTTCGATGCGATTGGTTGGAAGGCCGGGAAGGAACGACTGCGGCTGCCGCGCATAAGTTCGCTGGCCGATCTTGTCGTCCATTCCATGACGCGTAACCATCTCGAGGGCGATTTCCGTGGCGCGCTGGAGATCGTCGGCGGCACCTGTTGAAACATCGCCGGCGAAGATCAAGCTTTCGGCCGCGCGTCCGCCCATGAGCACGGTGATGCGGTTCTTGAGATCGCTCTCCGCCAGTAGGAACCGATCTTCCGTTGGTCGTTGCATTGTATAGCCTAACGCACCGACGCCGCGCGGGATAATCGAGACCTTCAGGATCGGATCGACGCCGGGCAGGCTCGATGCCACGAGGGCGTGCCCCATCTCGTGGTAGGCGACGCGGCGTCGCTCTTGCGGGCTAAGGACCCGGCTCTTCTTTTCCAGGCCGGCAACGATCCGTTCGATTGCTTCCGTGAAATCGTTAAAGCTGACGGCCGTACCCTTGCGACGCGTTGCAACAATCGCTGCCTCGTTCACAAGATTGGCGATATCGGCTCCGGTAAAGCCGGTGGTGAGGCCGGCAATCGCATCGAGGTCAGTATCCGGGGCAAGCTGCACCTTGGGGACATGCACCTTCAGGATTTCAAGACGGCCCTTATGATCCGGACGATCGAGCATGACTTGGCGATCGAAGCGACCGGCCCGGAGCAGGGCTGGGTCGAGGATTTCCGGCCGATTGGCTGCCGCGAGGAGAATAACGCCGACGCTGGGATCGAACCCATCAAGCTCCGAAAGAAGTTGATTGAGCGTCTGCTCCTTCTCGTCGATACCACCGAACGCTCCCGGAACACGGCTGCGCCCAAGCGCATCAAGTTCATCGATGAAGATGATGCAGGGAGCGGCTTTTCGCGCCTGTTCGAACAAATCACGCACCCGGGCGGCGCCAACGCCGACAAACATTTCGACAAACTCGGAGCCGGAGATCGAGAAGAATGGCACACCGGCCTCCCCCGCGACCGCACGCGCCAAGAGCGTCTTTCCGGTTCCGGGAGGCCCTACCAGAAGAATGCCCTTCGGCACTCTTGCGCCCAGGCGGCCGTACGCTTTCGGATCACGCAGGAACGCGACGACCTCTTCGAGCTCGAACTTTGCTTCCTCTACCCCTGCCACATCCTTGAATGTAACTTTTGTATCCGTCTCCACGTAGACCTTGGCGCGGGATTTTCCGACCGCCATCAGCCCGCCGATTCCCTGCTTTTCGGCAAAGCGGCGAAAGACAATCATCCAGATCACGTAGAAGATGATGGCAGGCACGACCCAGGAGAGGATGGTCTGAATAAGACCGCCCGACGGAGCGCCCTTGACCACCACCCCGTGCTTCGCAAGCTTGTCTGCAAGCTGCGGATCGACGCGAATCGCGAAGAATTCGCGCTTGCCGCTCGGCAGCGGCTCTTTCACTGAGCCCTGTACCGTGTCTGTGCCGACGGTGACTTCGGCAATTTTCCCCTGGTCGAGTAAGCGCTCAAATTCGCTGTAGGCGATTGTCTCGATTTGCGAATAACTCGACCAGAATTGCTGGAACAGCAAAATACCAATGACCGCAGCAACGGTATACCAGATCATTATCTGGCGCTTACGAACATCCGGTTCCATGCTACGCGCTCTGTCGCAAAGGCAGCCCTAGAGCTCAGTAGCAAAATGCTCCAAATCACGGTCGTGGCATTGATTTGCCTCAAATGACCAACATGCCAGCAAAGATTGGCTTTTGACTGTTGTGGTCGGGGATGAAGCCGGTCCGCGCTGCTCGAAAAGGGTGTGCTGGTTGAAGGTGATGCACAGATCGACCTTCACACCTTCTATGACGAGTTTATTCGGCCTGGACGGGGAATTGCGAATGTCGTCGCGGAAGTGGAGGACGACGCGGCCGAAGCGGACCGCAACAAACTGCTCAGCAGCATCGAAGGAAGTCGTCACGGCCCGGGTCGCGGCAGATCAAGAGATTAAGGGAGCGCCCTTTCTTCCTCGCCAGCGACGGAAACCAGGCGGCCACGTACGGCGTTCGGGCTTACGCCTGAGCATTGGCCATATGACGTGCAGCTTTCTCTGAAGTCGCGCTGTTTGCATGCGTTTCGGATTCCAGCGCGGATGATACTGCCTCATCGACTCGTTCGAGCCAGACGAATTCGAGCAGCTTGCGGGCCTCTTCGGGAATGTCTTCGAAGTCCTTTCGATTCCGCGCCGGCAGCATGACACGCTTGATGCCGGCTCGGTGAGCGGCAATGACTTTCTCCTTGATCCCGCCGACGGGGAGCACGAGCCCGCGCAGGCTGATCTCGCCGGTCATAGCGGTGTCGTTGCGCACATTCCGCTCGGTCAGCAGCGAGACGAGCGCCATAAACATCGCGACGCCCGCGCTTGGTCCATCCTTCGGAGTTGCGCCTGCTGGCACATGAATGTGGATATCGGTCTTGTCAAATCGACTTGCATCGATTCCGAAGGAAGCGGCACGATTCTTGACGATGCTGAGCGCCGCCTGAGCGCTTTCCCGCATTACCTCGCCAAGTTGGCCGGTGAGGATCAGCTTCCCGTTTCCCGGAATTCGGGTCGCTTCGATGAACAGGATGTCGCCTCCGACGGGGGTCCAGGCGAGGCCGGTCGCCACGCCCGGCACGCTCGTGCGCATCGCCAGCTCGCTTTCGAACTGCGGCGGGCCAAGAATGCTAAGGAGATCGTTGCTGGCGATGCAAATGGGCCCGCTCTGTCCTTCGGCAATGCGGACAGCTGCATGGCGCAAGGCTTTTCCGATCTCGCGCTCGAGGTTTCTCACGCCCGCTTCTCGGGTATAGTGTTGGATGGTTTCCCGGAGTGCGTCGTCCGCGATCTCGACTTGACCCGGCTGCAGCCCGTTTGCCTCCATCTGACGTCGCACCAGGTAGCGTTGGGCGATTTGGAATTTTTCGTCCGCGGTGTAGCCGGCAAGACTAATGATCTCCATCCGATCTCGTAGCGGCCCCGGAATAGTGTCGAGCATGTTAGCCGTAGTGATGAACACCACCCGGCTCAAGTCGAAGGGCATTCCGAGATAGTTATCACGGAACGTATTGTTCTGCTCAGGATCGAGCACCTCAAGCAGCGCCGAACTGGGATCACCATGGATGCCTGCGCCGACCTTGTCGATTTCGTCCAGCATCATGACACAATTGCGCGCTCCGACTTTCCGAATGGCCTGGATGATGTTGCCCGGTAGCGCGCCGATATAGGTGCGCCGGTGCCCGCGAATTTCTGCCTCGTCGTGCACGCCGCCGAGGCTCACCCGCACGAACTTGCGGTTCATCGCGCGCGCGATCGACTGGCCGAGCGAGGTCTTACCGACGCCGGGAGGCCCGACGAAACACAAAATGGGCGCTTTGCCGTGCGGCGCGAGCTTGCGCACGGCGAGATATTCGACGATGCGCCGTTTGATTTTTTCGAGCCCGTAATGGTCTTCGTCCAAAATGCGTCGCGCCTCAGCGATGTCGATCGGACTCTCCTCCGGCAGGCTCCAGGGCAGCTCGATCAACCAATCCACGTAGGTCCTCACCATGCCGTATTCGCCCGCTGCCTCCGGCATCCGTTGCAGCCGGCGCAATTCCTTGCGCGCGTGCTCGTCGACCTCCTTCGGCATTTTAGCTTTGGTGATCGCCTGATCGAGCTCGGCCATTTCGGCGGCCTTACCCTCTTCGCCCTCGCCAAGCTGGCGCTGGATCGCAGCCATTTGCTCGCGCAGCAGGACTTCGCGCTGACGTTCGCCGAGGGCGGCCTTGGTCTGCTGGCTGATCTCCTGCGACAATCGCAAGACTTCAATGCGATGGGCGAGCATGCGCGAGACTTTCTCCATCCGCGCTGTGATGTCGACGGTCTCCAGGATCTCTTGCTTCTCGTCCGACGTCACGTCCATATACATCGCCGCAAGATCGGCAAGGGCAGCTGGGGAATTGACGCCTTGGACCATTGTCAGCAATTCCGGGGGCGCCTGCGGCAACAGCTGCACGGCCTCCGTGGCTTGGCTCTTCAAATGAAGGAAGCGTGCCTCGATTTCGGCCGATCGCGTGTCCGGCTCTGGAATCCGCAAGACGTGCGCAACGAAAAACGGCCATCCGGTAAGGAATTCCGTAATTTGGAACCGCTGGTCACCCTGACAGACGAGATGGTGTGCGCCATCCGGCGCAGTAATGTAGCGCACGACATTCGCCACCGTACCCATCCGGTGCATGTCGATCGGTGTCGGATCGGTCACATCCGCGCTCCGCTGCATCAGGATGCCAACCTGCCGCTGCTCGCGCACCGCCTGCTGGGAAGCAGCGATAGACCGCTGGCGGCCGATCGTGATCGGCAGCACGTGGCCTGGAAACAGAACGGTATTGCGGACCGGAACGATAATGAGCGCGTCCGGCGGCAATGGGGGCATAGGCACTGTTCCCCTGCCCGCGCACTCGTCCGATGCGCCCAAAAGCTGTGTCTCAGCCACGGAAAGCCTCCGATTTTTTCAAGGTGATCAAAAGGCAGCCGTCAGCTGCGGACCGGCGAACCGTGCTGTAGCGCCCAGCCGGAAGCCGTACGCGGCGTTCGAACCGGCCCTGCGGTAGTTCAAGACGATGGATAACCGCCGTGCGCAACTCATCTGGCAGCACGCGAGTTCCCGCAAACACGAGATCGTTTCCGTCGATGGCCGCTTCGACCCGGTCAGGGTGGACACCTGGCAAGGCGACGAGCACGAGGACTTCGCGTTCGGTTTCGAGGATATCGACCGGGGGTTCCCAGGTTGGTAGCCGCGCGACCAGGCCTGTGGGCCTGAAGAACTCCCGATGTAGCCGCTCCGCGCGGGCCAGCATCTCGCAGGCCTCCGACCACATCCAATTGCGCGCGTCGTCACGGTCCATGACTTTCACCTGCCGGTCACCTGTAGGATTTGAGGAGCTGATGCGCCTAATTCAATACCTCATTGCGGATTTCTTCGCATCTGCGCGAACTCGAACCGCGAAAAAAACGTATCGTGGTGGATGTCGGCGCTCACAGATGGCACCGGGAAGATCCACGGCCCGGTTTCCCTGCGGCCCGCGGCCATAAAGACAGCAAACAATATTGATAATGACGTGCGCCGACCAACATTTGATCGTAATCAAAACGGATCAATCTATCTGAAACAGCGATGACGCCAATTGTAACCGCCTTACGGACGGCTTGATTTGGAGGGATCTCTATCCACGGTCGAATGTCATATCGTGCTTAGCGGGCTTCGTCCTCCGCCGGCAGCGTCACTTTGTGCTGGCATTGCTCGCCCTGATAGACTGCCAATTGCGACTGAGCGTCGGATGCCGAAATTCTGCGAACAAGTTTCATTGGCCCGCCACAAAGCACGCAACGAAGCGGCGTTAAGAGAGGTTCAGCGGGCGGCGGCATGCTATCCAGTGTTCATTTTCGAGCCGGGACGGACGTGGCTGTCATATCCTTCGGACTCGTGATTGCCGGCAATTCCCGGAACCTATCTTCGTTCTGCGCCCGTGTGGCCAAAAAATT
>PMAF01000103.1 GCA_003152455.1 Hyphomicrobiales bacterium | reverse complement strand
ACTTGAAGAGCGAAGCCAGGACGCCGAGAATCAGCTTGAACAGATCCTTCATCAGGTCGCGAGCTTACCCCGTCTGTTCTCTGCGTCCATGCCGAATCGAATATTCGGTACACACAACAATGCCCTGCATGGTGATGCTCCGGCGCAGAGTCTAGATCGAGCGGTTGATGCCACCGTCGACGACGATCGTCTGGCCCGTGAGGTAGCCGGCTTGCGGCGAACAGAGATAGGCGCAGAGATCGCCGATTTCGTTCGGCTGTCCCATTCGCCGCACCGGAATGGTTTCGGAGAAGCGCTTGAATTGTTCGTCGGCCGTTATGCCCAGACTCTTCGCCCGAGCGGAAAGTATCTCAGTGAGACGATCGGTCATGATGGGGCCTGGCGCGATATTGTTGACGGTGATGCCGTACGGCGCTAAATCCGAGGCAATCGTTTTGGCCAACACCGTGACGCCCGCGCGAACCGAATCCGACACGACAAGATCGGTCATCGGCTCTTTCACGCCGTAGCCGGTCAGGTTGACGATACGGCCGCGCCCCGAAGCCTTCAGAGCGGGCAACGCCTCGCGTATGAGGCGAACGGCGCTCATCAAATTGAGCTGGTAGGCGATATCCCAGTCGCCGTCGCCGGCCTTTTCGAAGGGAGCGGTCGGCGGACCGCCGGCATTGGTGACGAGGCAATCCAGGCCACCCAATGCGGCAATGGCCTCGGCGACAACGCGCTTCACCTCGGCAGGCCGCGAAACGTCGGCTGCGGAATAACCGGCGGCGCTGAATTCCGCCGCCGCTCGCTGCAGTTCTGCCGCGTTGCGGGAACAGACGAAGACGCGGGCACCTTCGTTGGCCAGTGCTTTGGCGCAGGCGTTGCCAAGTCCCTTGCTGGCGCCGGCGACAAAGGCCTTGCAGTCTTTCAAACCGAGATCCATTGGGAAGCCTTTCGACCGCCGATTTCATGAGACGAATTGCAAAAACCAGCCGGACTGAGAAGTGAGCCTAGCGCAGTTTGTAGAGCGCATGCCGCCGGTTGCGGGTGAACGGCCTCACCTCGCTGGGCCAGCGCCCAACTTCGCTAGCCTTCGCCCATTCGCTGCTCACCAAGACATGAGGGCCGTCGATCTCATAGACAGCGCTATAGCGCGGGCTGGCCTGCTCGATCCGCTTTTCCTCGCCGCCAATGCTGATGACGAACGGCTCGCCCTCGATGCGGGTGACGGCGTGCACGCCCGGAACTTTTGACAGATTCGGCACATGCTCAACGTCGTAAACCTCGTTAAAAAGCGTCTCCTTGTCGGGGGCAACATCCATGCTGGCGACGAACAGGTATTTGGAGTTGATCGGCATCGAACACTCTCCTTTGCTACAGCTCCCACCCTTTAGAATTGGCCGGGCGCGCATGCCCGAATATACAGCGGTTGGCGATCAGGTACGCCGGCACTCAAGGCGCATTGGAAGAACTTCCGCCGGCCTGCCGATAGTGCTTTGCCGGCCCTGTCACGTGTGACGGCTGGTGGTTGCCAAATAGGCATGCTCAAGCCGGTCCGGCAGATCGGCCTCGCCGGTTCTGGCTTCCAGCACGATCGATCCGCGCGCGAGCGCATAGACGCGATCGGCGAGCGTCAGCGCTTTCTCGATCAACTGCTCGACCAACAGCACCGCGGTCCCGGCCTCGCGCAGCCGCTGCACCACCACGAGCACGCGATCCACCAGCACCGGCGACAGGCCGGCGGACGGCTCGTCCAGCATGAGCAGCCGCGGCCGTCGAACCAAACCCTGCGCCACCGCCAGCATCTGCTGCTGGCCACCAGAGAGCGCAGCCGCGCGTTCGTGGCGTTTGACGGCGATTTCAGGGAACAGCCCGAGGGCCTCCT
This sequence comes from Hyphomicrobiales bacterium, assembly GCA_003152455.1. Lineage (GTDB taxonomy): Bacteria > Pseudomonadota > Alphaproteobacteria > Rhizobiales > Xanthobacteraceae > Pseudolabrys. The sequence continues at coordinate 6,113 of PMAF01000103.1, read as the reverse complement.
CGACGCGCACAGCGCGCTCGCCGCGTGGCAGGTCGTAGGCCGCTAGCAACAGATTGTCGAGCACCGCAAGCTGCGTAAACACGCGGTGTCCCTCGATCACATGCGCGAGCCCGGCCTTCACGGTATCGCGCGGACTGGCGCCGGCGAGATCACGACCGGCAAAACGCACTCTTCCCGACCATGGCAGCAGTCCCGACACCGCGCGCAACAGTGTGGTTTTTCCGGCGCCGTTCGGGCCAAGCAGCGCCACCACCTCGCCCACGCCCACCATCAGGTCGATGCCACGCAGTACTCCGACCTTGCCGTAGCCGGTCGAGAGGCCGGCGATGTCCAAAAGCGGATCAGCCGCCGAGATAAGCATTGACCACCTCCCGATGTGAGCGGATTTCGGCGGGGGTCCCAGCCGCCAGCATCCTGCCGAGATTGAGCACGGTGACGCGGTGGCAGGTGTCGAAGATCAGATCGGGGTGATGCTCCACCAATAACACGCCGGTGCCGGCCCGGGCGATCGCCAGAAGCAGCCCGCCGAGCCGCCCGATCTCGTCGGCTGAGAGTCCGGCCGCCGGCTCGTCGAGCAGCAGGAAAGACGGGCGCAGCATCAACGCGCGAGCGATCTCCGTGAAGCGCAACTCGCTGTGTTGCAGCCGATCGGCTCGCACAGCGGCGAGCCGATCCAGCCCGACCGCCGCCAAAGCCAGCATGGCGGTGTCGCGCAGCATGACTTCGTCGCGTCGATGGCGTGGGAGCGAAAGCAATGATTCGACGAATGTGCCCTCGCCGTCGACGGTGCCGCCAATCATGACGTTCTCCAGCACCGACGCGGAGCCGACAATGCGGGGGGTCTGGAACGTTCGCGCAATCCGCATGTGAGCGCGCCGGTGGCGCGCAAACACCGGCAGCGCGGCGCCGTTCAGACTAACCGCGCCGCACTGCGGCGCGTAGTAACCGGAGATGACGTTCAGTGTCGTGGTCTTGCCGCTGCCGTTGGGGCCGATCAGTCCATGCACTTGACCCGACCGGATCTCGAGGTCGAGACCGTCAATCGCACACACCCCGCCGAAGCTCAGCGCCACCTGTTCCAGCGTCAAGGCGCCGGCATCGGGCAGTGCGCCGAGCAGCCGCTCGATCAGGTCGGGCCGCGGGATGATCGCGCGCTCGCTCTCGAGAGGGCGGCGGTTCTTGAAATCCAAGATCTCGGCAATTCCGCCTGGAATCGCAAGTACGATAACGAGCAGTAACACTGCATAGAGAAACGTGGACCACGCAACCAATGGCGCAGCGAATTCCGGCAGCGCCGTCAAAAGAATAGTGCCGAGGAGCGGCCCGAGAATGGAGCCACGCCCGCCGATCAGGATGGCGATGAAGAACAGGATCGACAGGTCAAGCGTGAACGCGTCCGGCGTGATGTAGGATTGCAATGCGGCGAAGAGCCCGCCGGCAACTGCAGCAACGGCGCCGCTGAACATGAATACTGCGCCCAACAGGGCGGGTTTTGAGATGCCGCTAGCTTCTGCCGCGACCTCCGCATCGCGGATCGCGGTGAGCGCGCGGCCGAAGCGGCTTGCCGCGACATTCGCCGTCATCCAGGTACAGATTGCTGCCAGGCCGAAGCAGAAATAATAGAAGCCCCACAGGGAGGAGAAGGGTTCCGGGAAGATGGGTCCGGCAACGCCCACTCCGCCGCCGGTAACGCTCTGCCAGGCCAGCGCCACCTGGGTGACGATGGTGGCGAAGCCAAGCGTCGTGATGGCGAAATAGAAGGTGCGCAGCCTCAGCGCCGGCAGGCCGATGATCAAGCCGAAGATGGCGCCGACGGCGGCCGCAACCGCCAGCGCCAGATAGGGTGGGAACGGCGGCGTGAGGTTGCCGGCCGTGAGTACGCTGGTGGCGTAGGCTCCAAGCGTCAGCAGTGCCACCCAGCCGATCGCGATCTGGCCGGCGAACCCGACGACCAGGTTGAGGCCGGACACCAGCACCCAATAGATGCAGGCGCGGGTCGCGATCACGCCCCAATACCCGCCGCCGAACAGCGGGAACGAGACGCCGACAAGCAGCAGCGCCAGGAACGGCAGCGCCGCGCCGAATGCGCTCGCCGAGCCGAGCATTTTCGCGCGGCTCGGGAGGGTTTGCGTCGCCGGCGTTTCCATCAGACGCGGCGTTGAAAGGCCGCGCCAGCGAGGCCTTCGGGCCGCGCCAGCAGGACGATGATGAACACCGTGAATACCGCCACCGAGGCGAAGACACCGCCCACCAGGAAGTTTGCGGTCTGCTGAAACAGCCCGAGCAAGAGGCCGGCGACCACGGCGCCGCGGTTGCTGCCCATCCCGCCCAGCGCGACCGGGACAAAACCATAGAAGGTCAGCATCGGCGCATTGCCAAAGTAGGCAAGCAGCATCTCGCCACCCGCAAATCCGGCGAGTGCACCGATCACTCCGGCCAGCGCATAACTCGTCATGCGCAAGCTGCGTTCCGGCAGGCCGAGCGCGCGCGCGGCAAAGTTGTCCTCTGCGATCGCCAGGAAGGCGTGGCCGACCAGCGTGTGGCGATAGAGCAGTTCCAGGCCGACGATCACGGCCGCGCAGGCGAGCATCGGCAGCCAGAACTGCTGATCGAATCCGCCGCGGGCGATGTTGAGGAGCCGCGGAAACGGCTGGGGCTCCGTGCTCCACTCGATCGCAGTGAACTGCTGGACGATCAGCGCCAGCGCGAGCGTAGAGAGCACGTAGAGATGCTGGTCCAGGCTCTTGAGCACCGGCCGCACGGCGACGATCTCGGTGACGATACCGAAGAGCGCGCCGGCGGCAAGCACGAGGAGAAAGCCGACCACCACGGGCATATCCATGCGGGCGATGAACAGCGAGCCCAGCACGCCGCCCAACATCCCGAGTGTTCCCGCGGTGAAGCTGAACACGCGCGAGGCGGAGAACATCACGTTGTAGGTGATGCCGATCAGTGCGTAGATGCAGCCGATCGCCACCCCGGTCGAGACAATCGATTCAACCATCGGCTCACGCGCTATAGCCGGGAGCCAGGTTGAAAGCGCCGTCCCTGAGCGAATTAGCCTCGACCATCACCACTTCGTTGTCCGGGTAGCCGTTGTGCTGATCGGGGGCAAAGGAGATGTCGCCGTAGACGCCTGGGAATCCCTTGAGCTTGTTGAGATAGCCAACGACCTGCTCCGGCTCGGTGCCGACGTTCTTCATTGCCTCGGCGATCATCCGCGGAGTATCATAGCCCACCGCAATCCACCACAGGAGCGTGTCGCCCATGTCGATCTTGGCGCTCTTCAAGCGGTCGACGAAGGCGCTGGTGCGACCCGAAAGCTTGCCGTCCGTGGCGTAACAAACCGGGCGGAAATTGTTCGGATAGACCTTCGCCCAGTATTCGGGCTTTACCAGCAATGCCTTGGTCTGACCCGAGCCGAGCGTCGTCTGGCCGACAATCGGCACGTCCCAACCCATGTCGCCGCGCGTATTGATGATGCGGGAGAGGAAGCCGGCATTTACGCTCCAGGGCATGATCGCTTCTGTTCCTGCGGATTGCATGCGCAAAAGCTCGGGCTTGAGGTCCGGATTGGCGGCGTCGACATTGCCCTGATAGACGACTTCGGCGCCTTTGGCCTTGAGCATCGGCACATAGGCGTTGACCGATGCGGTGCCGTAGCCGGTGGTATCACTGATCACCGCGACCTTTTTTCGCTTGAGCACTTCCACTACATAGCGGTTCGCGGCGGCGCCGATCTGCTGGCTGGTGGGTGCGTTGCGGAAGCACATGGGATATTTCTGCGGGTCGGTCAGGGAGTCGACCCAGCAGGGATGGACCTGCGGCGTATTCGTGCGTGCGAGGAGCGGCACGACCGCGAGCGACTCGCCAGAATTGACCGGGCCGAAGACGACGCTCACCTTCTGCCCGCGCGTCAGCTCCGCCGCCCCGTTCACGGCTTTCGTCGGATCGCTTTGGGTATCGCGGGTGATCAGTTCGATCTGCCGCCCGTCGATGCCGCCGGCCGCGTTGATCTCCTGCACTGCTAATTGGATTCCGCGATTGATCCCGACCCCGGTGGACGATGAGGGGCCGGTGAGCGCCGGCAGATAGCCGACCAGGATCGGCCCATTTGCAGCGATCGCAGGCTTGGCCAGGCCGCCCGCAATGGCGGCGGCGGCGGCGGACTTCAGCGCTTGACGACGAGTCATCGACATTTTGATTTCCTCCCTAGGCTTGTGCTGATCTACTCCCGAAGCTTGTTGAGTTTCTCGGACTCTTACGGCGCACTATAGCCTCGGCTGGACCGTCCGAGAAGCTCCCTGTTGCGTGCGATTTAGAGGTCTCGGGCAGGAAATTTTCTGAAAGGAACCAGAGCGATGGAACTCGGGCTTGCAGGCAAAACGGCGTTTGTCACCGGTGGAAGCAAGGGAATAGGCTTCGAGACGGCACGCGCGCTCGCGCGGGAGGGTGTGAAGGTTCTGATCTGCGCGCGCCGGGAGACGGCGCTCGCCGATGCGGCGCGCGACATTATGCGGACCACCCAGGCGAAGATCGAAACCCACGCGCTGGACGTGACCAAGATCGCACAGATCGAAAAGATTCCGCGCATCATCGGCGACAAACTCGGCCATATCGACATCCTCGTCAACAATGCCGGCACGGGCACCTACAAGCCCTTTCTCGAAGTGACCGATGAGGAACTCGTCGACGGCATGGCGATCAACTTTTTTGCGCAATTCCGCATCTGTCAGCGAGTAGTGCCACTGATGATCACTCAGGGCGGTGGCAGAATCCTCAATGTGAGCGGCCAGACCGGGATCATGACGCTGAACCCGCCGTTCCTGTCCTCCTGCACCGGACCGGCGAAATCGGCCGAGATTCGATTCACCAAGGTGCTCGCCAACGAGCTTGCGCCCCATAACATTCGCGTCAACTGCGTGATACCGGGCTTTATCAATACGCCGGAGCGCTTTGCCAAATGGGAACGAGAACTTGCCAAGCGAAAGCTCGGTCGCGAGGACGCGGCGCGCGCGCGATCGCTTTGGTCGAGCAATCAGGGCATGCGTGATACCCGCTGGGGCACGCCCGAGGAGATCGCTAATCTCATCGTCTTTGCCGTCTCGGATGCGGCGAGTTATATCAACGGCGCGGAGCTCGTCGCCGACAATGCAATGGACAAATCCTGAAGGGCGATCAGGCGTGGCCTAGGTGTTTAGTCCTGGCATTTGATGGTGCAATCTTATCCTTGGGTTGGAAGGAGGCACTATGGGACAAATTCTTCATGGCAGCGCCACGACGACAGAGGCGGTCCGTCGAGCAATACAAAATAGTCAAGCGAGCCTGAGGGTGCTTGCCAGACGCTACGGCATCAACCAGAAGACCGTGGCCAAGTGGAAGAAGCGCAGTTCGGTCAGCGATCATTCCACCGGCCCCACGGATGTAAAATCCTCGGTGTTGTCGGTCGAGGAAGAGGCCATCATCGTTGCCTTTCGCCGGCACACGCTCCTGCCGCTGGACGATTGCCTCTATGCGCTCCAGCCGACGATCCCGCGCCTGACGCGATCCTCGCTACACCGCTGCCTGCGGCGTCATGGCATTTCGAGGCTGCCGGAAGTCGAAGGCGACAAACCGGACAAGAAGAAGTTCAAGGCCTATCCGATCGGCTATTTCCACATCGACATTGCCGAAGTACGGACCGCCGAAGGCAAGCTGTACCTGTATGTTGCGATCGACCGGACCAGCAAATTTGCCTTCGTACAGCTTGTGAAGAAGACCGGTAGAACGTCCGCGTCCGTCTTCCTGACGGCGCTTGTCAAAGCCGTTCCTTACAAAATTCACACCGTGCTCACCGACAACGGCGTTCAATTCACGTTTCCACCGCGCTACGCCGATGGCCCAACGGCAAGGTACATGACCCATATGTTTGACATGCGCTGCCGCGAGAACGGCATTGAGCACCGACTTACCAAGATCAAGCATCCGTGGACCAATGGTCAGGTCGAACGTATGAACCGCACGATCAAGGAAGCTACCGTCAAGCGCTATCATTACGACAGCCACCGGCAGCTCCAAAGCCACCTCACGGACTTCATCAGCGCTTACAATTACGGCAGGCGCCTCAAAACCCT
>PMAF01000145.1 GCA_003152455.1 Hyphomicrobiales bacterium | reverse complement strand
GCGGTCACGAGGGCGGCGAGCGAATAATCGAAAATCATGGCAGCCTCCTCAAAGCCTGTCGCAGGCGAACGCGTAGCCCACCGACAGCGCGAAAAAGCCGAGCCCGAGGGCCAGCAAGATCAGGTCCAACATTTGGATGTTCCTTCCGACACGCAGTCCCTGGTGCGACTAGATGGCGCCCTTGCCGATGCGCATTGACGGGCGTCAAAAGCGCGAAGTGTTTCTCGCCTGAATCATTTCTCGCCCCGTGCGAGCGGTGTTTACCTGCCACTAGTCGCATAAGTTTTCGAGACGGAAGCGAAGCCCGCGATATAGGAATCTCATAAAGACGAGCATCAAAGGCTACCGATGGCGCGCTTTATTCTCGGCAATAACCACTTGGAATCACACGTCAGTTTGCGTTGGGCTTGCAGCATACACGCCTGCGGCAGCCGCGATCCCGCTGTAATGCGGAATTCGTCGCGAAGTCTGGTGCTTCGGAATGTCGTGTCGTCGCGCCTGCAAACGCGCGAACCTGCTATGCGCAAATCGCCACCCGGCGGCTCTTTATGAAAGCCCATTTCGATTCTTATGACATCTCTATATCAGCGTATTCTCGCCCCTCTCGTTTCTTTATGACCTTTGGCCCATCTTACGAACTCGGTCGTACTACTTAAGAGCGCTGTTTCGGAGGAGATGGCGCCATGTTGCTCAATCCAAAACACGAGGACCGTCACGATCGGCTGATGGAGCAGCTTCGGCTTGCGCCGGCGCTCACCGCCGATCTCATCTCCAATGTAGTCGCCGGTGCTTGCACACGCCTGCCGGTGCTGAACAAAGCCGGAAAGGCTGCGCGGCTCGACCAGCTGATCGGGGCTGGCGCCTGGAGCGACGCGGCGTTTGCGCTAATTGAGCTCGAACTACCGGCATGGAAGCTTCGTCGCCTTATCTACGACGACGGTGAATGGTTCTGCTCTCTCTCCAAGCAACCGAATCTGCCGGTTGAATTCGATGACACAGCGGACGCGAGGCACGAAGTATTGCCTCTCGCAATCCTAAGTGCGTTCGTTGAAGCGCGCCGTGGGACTAACGCTGCGCGCGAAACCAGCTCCCCGACAGTGCCGCAAGTGCGGCCGACATCAGGCTATGCAATTTGCTGTGACAACTTCGCCTGAGCGGTCTCCGCCGAGTCAGCATGCCGCATACTCCGGACATCCCCCACTTCGGGTCAGCCCAACCGCTGACCCGCTTTTTTCTGCGCTTGGTCATCCTCAGCATCTTCGCGGTGCTCGGCAGCCAAGGATTCGGGAAGACCCTTGAGAGCCTACTGGTGTTGGCGGTGTTCTACTGCGTGGTCGTTGCTGCGATCCGACGCGAGGAGCCCTTCGGCTCGGTACTGACTCATTTCGATGAGGCAGCCGCATACGCCGTAATTGCCCGCCTGGCTGCGTAGATTTCGTAGTTCGGCGAGCCAGTAATAAACGGCGCCTGTCGCCTTATTGGCAGCGGTCCGGTGCAGTGCGGCGGTCTTTTATATCGCCTTTATGAGAAGCGACGCCATTCCCTCTCGAATTCATATGCGGTCGTGAGCACATTGGCGGTACGGAGGCAGGGCTTCCGCAAGAGCAACAAAGAGAGACTTCGATGGCTGCGCTTATGCTCGAAAATCTCAAGCTCATCATCCTCTTCTTGCTGATCGGCTCCATCATTGGCCTTTCCCACCTTACTGGCGAAAACCTGACCAAGATGAAGCAGGCTTTCCACAGCCGCCGTTGGCGAAAAATCAGGTCAATCACGGCCAGTCTCTAGAGGAGCGAAAAATGTCGCTCATCGCACATAGAAATCTGAAAGCTGTGAAGCTTCTCACGACAACTGCTCGGGCTGAGCGTCCTTCCGTTGCGCTAGCCATAACTACCTTCGTCGGCGCGGCGCGTAAGGTGATCATGAAAGGCGCAAGACTGTTCGTGCAAGCCGCGCAGGCCATCGCCGAAGCACGGCAGCACAAGGCGGCGATCGAGGCCGAGCTTTATCGCAACCGCTACAAGCACTCGTCGAAGAACGACGACGACCTGCCGATCGTCCACTGAGCAGGCAATGAGCGGGGACTTGCCATGACAATCACCTTTCGCCATTACGCCGAACGGCAAACCGCACGTCGGCCCACATGGCCCGCAGCCCTCGGCAGATTGCGGTCGCGCGCGACCCGCGGAATCGTCGCGATGGCGAAGAAAGTCTTCCCGGTCATAGCCGTTTGCGCGGTCTCGGCGGCCGTCCTTGCCGCGACGATCGCGCTCCGGCTGGCGATCTGGCTCCCGCTCCATTTCCACCCTTAAACGAGTCTTCTAATAGCAACCGTTCATCCTGAAGGAGAAGTGTCATGAAACATGTCGAGCCTCCCTCCCCCGAACCGAGTTTGCGCATTCCGCTCTTCATGATCGGTAAAGACAGCCGGGGCAATTGGGTAGTCCAGGACAATCATGGCAGCCGCGGCGGACTTTTTGTCAATCGCGCAGAAGCACTCAAGTCCGCAATGTTTGAGAATGGAAATCGGCCGCAAGCGGTCATTATAGTGGCAGGTATTTTTGAACTCGATGTGAGCGGCAAGGCTGGTCCGGAACAGCGTCTGCCATCAAACGCCGGACAAATGCGGCAGGTGGCTTGAGGCGACGACGATGGTCACCATCGGCCGCCATGTCTCAAAGGTCTCGGGCTATGCGCCCGCACTGCCGACACCGTTTGACGCGCCGACTATCGTCGCGCCACACGGCCCCGACAATCCGCATCCGCAGCGGCGCCGAGCTACTGGTGCGGGAAGCGATCGTGGCGCGCACGTTGCGGACCAACGAAACTGCCACAGTGGCCTAGTCCTGAAATCTTCAGTGCAGCAATCCCGCTGTTTTTCATCGGCCCGAACGAGGATGGGTTTTGGGTTGCGCGCGAGTCCGATGGACGAATTGGTGGCATTTTCCTGCGCAAGCGGTCCGCTCTGCGGTTCGCCAATAGAAGCGTCCAGCCCGGGAGGGTGCGCCATAATGTTCCTATCCGAACGCTTCGAACTCGACGTCGAGAACAAAGGAAATCCATTCGTCGCTCACGTTGCCCCTGCAAAGCGGATCGTGTCGCAACTTGCGCAGCGTACGGCGGCATGCGCCGCCGCGATGGCGAAGCGCGCCCATCCGGCTGCTCTCCTGCTCGGACTCTTCGCCACCGCTTTCACCGCGACGATCGTCCTGCGGCTTGCCATCTGGCTCGCCGTCAAGTCGGCTTTCTGACGACACATACCGCAATCGCCATCCAACGTCACACCAATGCGACAGGTGGCTTGAGGCAACGACAATGATCACCATCGGCCGCCACGTCTCAAAGCTCTCGGGCTATGCGCCCGCGCTACCGACACCGTTTGGTGATGACGGTAACGTCGACGTCGCGGCATTCGAACAATTCTGCGACCGCCAGGTCCGGACCGGCGCCACCGCGCTCGTCGTGTGCGGAACCACCGGCGAAGCACCCACGCTAAGGCCCGCGGAACATTCCACGCTCATTCAAATCGCGGTTGCCGTTGCGCACGGCCGGGTGCCGGTGATTGCGGGCGCCGGATCGAATTCGACCGCACACGCTATCGAATTAACCAGGGAGGCCGAGGCGGCGGGAGCCGACGCCATCTTGTCGGTCGTGCCGTACTACAACAAGCCGACGCAAACGGGTTTGTATGAGCATTTTCGCACCATCGCTCAATCGAGCGGATTACCTATTATCCTCTATGACGTGCCGTCGCGAACCGTGTGCGGCCTGGCCGACGAAACGATTGCCCGGCTGGCCGAGATGCCAGAAATCATCGGTCTCAAGGACGCCACCGGCGATGTGACGCGGCCGACGCGGCTGAGATCGGTCCTGGGGCCGGATTTCAGACTTCTCACAGGCGACGACGCGACGGCCTTGGCCTTCCTTTCGCAAGGCGGTAACGGCTGCATTTCCGTCACGTCCAACGTCGCGCCCGGTTTGTGCCGGAATATGTTTCTGGCCTGCCGCCAGGGACAAATTGGCAGTGCGCAGCGCTGGGCCATTTCGGTCGCGAAATTGACTGCGGTGCTGTTCCGCGAGACCAGTCCGGCTCCACTCAAATATGCATTGAGCCTGCTTGGCCTTGTGTCGCCGAAGGTTCGCTTGCCGCTGGTCGAATTGACTAGCCAGAGCAAGGCCGAGGTCGCCGCCCTCATGGCACATATATGCGACCACCATGCAGAACATCTGATCGGCAAAATGTCCGAGCCGGAATATGTTGGGCGTTGCGCTGTTGCGGGCTAATCGCGCGACGGATCTCACGCGTCGTCTCGATAGGGACCCCGCCCATATGAGTAATGTGGTCGCTCGGAATGAGTGGCGGACCAAGAAGGTCAGGGATTGGTTGCTGCCTATTTTGCGTTTCGCCGTGACGCTGCGCGATGAAGACAGGTCAGCCGTTCTGGTGGCCGCTGAAGAAATCGACAGACTTGGAAAGAACTCAGAGGATCAATCAGAATTCAAATTCTTTCGCAACACGAGTATCGAGATCTGCAGTGCCATATTGGAGAAGCAGAATTCAAGAGGAAGTGCGGTCTTATGCCTTCATGTGAATAGAATTGAGGACTGTCGTCTTAGGCGCGCATTTGCGGCAGCAATCAAATTTGGAGATTCTTCTCAGACAATAAAAAGCGCTGACAAATTCAGAAAACGCGGTGATCAAGACCTCTGGAAAGGACTTCGGCCACCGTAACATCCCCAAAATAAGCGGCCTTCGATGGTGGTGACCTGCCGCGAGGCGCTCACCCTTTGCCCTCTAATGCGACCGCCTCGACTTCGATCTTGAAGCCGTAATGCAGTTCCGGTACCGGCACGACCGTGCGGGCCGGGCGCGATGCGCCGATCCATTTGGCGTAGATCGCATTGAAGGCCGGCCAGGCAGCAATGTCGGTGACGTAGACTCGCACCTGTACCAGCCGCTCGATCGCACTGCCGGCGCCGGTCAGCGCCGCCGCGATATTATCCAGCACTTGCTGAGCCTGTTTTTCGAACGGCGCCTCGTTCACCTTGTTGCCAGCCGGTGCAATCGGTAACTGGCCCGAAACGAAGACAAAGCCATTGCCTATCACTGCATGACTGTAATGGCCGCCCGGCGCGGCCATAGTGGCCGGGTTTGCAAGGGTGATATCGCGAGTCATGATCGCGCTCCGTTAGGTCCGATAAACAAAGCGATGCAGCATCGAGGGTGCTGCACCGCTAATTTAGAGTCGACGTCAATCATCAGGCCGGCAACGGCTTGCCCTTGGTCTCTGGTAAGAACGGCACCAGGACGAAACCCAGGAGGTAGATGAACGAGAACGCCACCGCCATCCCGCTAAAGCCGCCGAGTTGGGCGATGAGCGCGCCCGCGAACAACGGCCCAAGGAAGGCGATGAATCGCGGGCTGTTGAAGGTGAATGCCATTCCCGTAGCCCGCACACGCGTCGGAAACAGTTCCGGCAGCCACACCGACATCCACGAATATTGTCCGAGCGTGAAGAAGCCATTGACCGCCGCGACCAGCAACAACAAGTGCAGATCGGTCGTCCACTTGTAGAGCGCGAAGGTGAATACCAGCGAGGCGGCAAAGAAGATCATCACGATCGGCTTGCGTCCGAATCTATCGGCCATGAAACCGAGGCCGATATAGCCGCAGATCGCTCCGATATTGTAGCTCATGCCGGCATAGCTCGCCCAAGTCTGCGGAGGCAATCCGGCCTTACCGGCCGCGGCGGCGATGAATGGTGGCACCCAGGTCGAAATGCCCCACCAGGCAACCGTTGTCGTCAGCGACATTAGGAACACGATGACCGTGCGCTTGCGGACTTCCGGATCGGCGAACAGATCAGCGAACGTGAAACGGGTGAGCGCGTGGTCTTCTTCGCTCAACGCCGCCCCGCTTTTTTTCCGCGCTTTTGCCGATTTTCGTTTTTGATTGCTTTGCTCCCACTTCTGCGACTCCGGGATGCCGGTGCGCAGCCAAAGCGTGAAGAAGGCCGGGATGACGCCGATCAGGAACATGATTCGCCAGGCGCCGGGTCCATAGGCGCTCACGAACAGCCAAGTGAACGAGGCCAGGAAGAAGCCGATGCCGAGCCCGCATTGCATCAGGCCGGCGCCACGGCCGCGCGCATTGTCGGGCCAAGTTTCCGCGGTGATTGACGCGCCAGTCGACCATTCGGAGCCGATGGCGATACCGACCAGGAAGCGCAGCAAAGCGAACGATACCCAGTCCCAGGCGAATGCGGAAAGCCCGGTGGTCAGCGAATAGGCAAGGATCGCGATGATCATGGTGCGCCGGCGGCCGATATAATCGGCAAGCACGCCGCCGATCACTCCGCCGATGCCCCAGCCGAGTAGCGTGATACCGATGACGGTGCCGGCAAAAACCGGAATCTGGCCGAATTGCGCTGGCAAAAGCAGATCGTGAAGCGCCACACCGACCACCAGGATCAGCGAGAAGGTTTCGTAGCCGTCGAACGTCCAGCCGAGGTTCGAGGCAAATACCGTTTTCCATTGGGTCGCGTTTAAGCTGCGGTACCAAGGCTGCGAAGCGGCAATCGTTGCCGTAGTCATGGCTCAATCCCTCCCTGAAGGTCTTTGCTTTAAGATCGGCCGGTTGACCCGGCCTTGGACTTACGTGCGGCCATTTTGACCGCATTTACGATTTCTGGATAGGCGGCACAGCGGCACAAGTTGCCGGTCAGATAGTCGCGGATCTGCTGGTCATCGGGATCGGGATGCTGCACCAGAAGCGCCCTCGACATCATGATAAACCCCGGCGTGCAGTAGCCGCACTGGAAGGCGCCACATTCGATAAAGGCGTCCTGTATCAGGTCGAGTTTACCCGGCTCGGCCAAGTTCTCGACGGTGACGACCTCGGCGCCGTCGAGAAACACCGCGAGATAGAGACAGCCCGACACCGGCTTGCCGTCCACCAGCACGGTGCAGCAGCCGCACAGCCCCTGCCCGCAGCTCTCGCGCGCGCCGAATAAAGCGAACTGCGATTGCAGAAATTCGACCACATTATGGTGCGGCTTGACGTCGGCCGTCACCGGCCGGCCGTTGAGCGTGAAATTAATGGTACGTGCCGCTGTGCTCATATCAGTCATCCCCGAGCGGCTTGTTGTCTTTGGCCCGAAGCGCGCGGAGTACCGCCTCGGCATTGAGCGGCAATTCGGTGAGCCGCACGCCGACGGCGTCGTCGATGGCATTGGCGATCGCCGGCGAGACGCCAAAGGTGGCGAGTTCGCCGACGCCCTTGGCGCCGAACGGGCCGTTGCTCTGGTAAGTGTCGACCGCCTCGTTTTCCATCGGCGGCACGTCGTGAATGCCGGGGATTTTGTAGTCGGCGAGCGAAGCGTTGGTGACCTGGCCGCCGTCGAGATGCACCTTCTCGAACATGGTGAAACCGAGCTGCATCAGCGCGGCGCCGGAAAGCTGCGTCTCGACGATCTTCGGATTGATCGGNNGCCGGCCACCATCCAGAACGGCGTCGCGTTGGCGGTCATGCCGTCGCTGTCGGGCGGGATGTAATCCGGCTTGTAGGTGCCGGTGCCGACGATGTTGCCGGCCTGCATACCGTATTTCTTGCGGAACAGATCGGCGAGCGGGACATTGCTGCCTTCCGGCTCGCCTACCTCGCGCGCGAGCGCGGCGATCTTGGTCTTGGCCTCCTCGGCGGCAAGCCGCACCGCGTGGCCCATGTGGAACAGCGAGCGCGAGCCGAGCGTGCCCATATCGTAGGGCGTCACGTCGGTGTCGCGCGGCACGACCCGGATACTCTCGGCCGGCATGTTGAGCACCTCGCCGACCATCTGCGCCATCGCCGTGTCGGAGCCCTGCCCCATGTCGACGGTGCCGCAATAAAGCGTGGCGCTGCCGTCGGCCGAGATGATGACGTTGGCGACCGACGTGGTCGGCGAGATCACCGCCTTGAGCGCGACCGCAAAGCCGCGCCCGCGCCGCACGGTGCCGCTGCCGCGATCGAACGGCGCCTTCCAGTTGAGCCGCTCGGCGATACGGTCGAGCACCTTCTCGATCGCGGCGTCCTTGAGGATCGTGCCGGTGGCCTGCGGGCGGCCGTCACGCAACAGATTCTGTTTGCGGAATTCGAGCGGATCGCGTTTGAGCGCGCGGGCGATCATGTCGGTGTGGCTCTCGTAGGCCCACACCAGCTGCGGAATGCCGAAGCCGCGCAGCGCGCCGGCCGGCGTCAGGTTAGTATAGAGCGCGTAGGAATCAATCGAGACATTGTCGATGTCGTAAGGGCCGGAGGCGGTGAAGCCGGATTTCTGCGTCACCCGCGGGCCGATGTCGGCATAGGCGCCGCGGTTCCACCAGATCTCGCATTTGCGAGCGACGATGCGGCCGTCTTTGTCGAGGCCGCTTTTGATGCGGAACGTGCTCGGGTGCTTGGTGATGGTGTAAAAATGCTCTTCCATCGTATTGGCGACCTTGACCGGCCGCCGCGCCAGCATCGACAGCGCGACGGCGAGCGCCTCCAGCTTGATGTAGAGCTTGCCGCCATAGCCGCCGCCGAGATACGGCACCTTGATGCGTACGCGGTTTTCCGGCCAGCCGAGCAGTCGCGCAATTTCTGTGCGCACGAATGATGGGCCCTGCGCCGACGAAAAGATCGTCACGCCGTCGTCGCGATAATCGGCGATAGAAGCGTGCGGCTCCAGTGGCAGATGCAGCACCTTCTGAGTGCGGAAGGTATGCTCGAACACCTGCGCGGCGGCAGCGAAAGCCTTCTCGACATCGCCGCGCCGCAGCCGGAAATCGAGCGCGATGTTGGTACCCTTGCGGCCTTTGAGATGCTTGAGATCGGCGAAGGTGCCAGCCGGCTTCAGTTCATCATGCACCAAAATCTTGTTATCGGCCGCCTCGACTTCGTCGAATACGGCCGGCAGCTCCTCATACTCGGCTACGATCTGCTGCACGGCCTGGTCGGCGACGTGCGGATCGAAAGCTAGCACGACCGCAACCGGCTCGCCGACAAAATGTACCTTGTCGATGGCGAGGATCGGCTGATCATGAAACGCTGGGCCGTAATAAGGATTCGGGATGACCCTGCGGACATCCCCACTGGTATAGACGGCGTAGACGCCGGGGATCTTATTCGCTGCGCTGATGTCGATCAATTTGATGCGTCCATGGGCCACCGTGCTGCGGAAGATCTTGGCGTGCAACATGCCGGGCAGCCGCATTAGGTGAGTATATTCGGCATGACCAGTGACCTTCTCTCGCGCCTCAAGGCGGGGCAGCGAGCGGCCGACCTGATGACCCGCTTGGATGGTTGGCGTTACAGCGGTCATTGGTGCGCGCCTCCGCGGGCCTCAATCGCCGCACGAACTGCACGAGCGGCATAAACGCGGAGGAGCTCGCGCTTGTAAGACGCCGAACCGCGCACGTCGGCGAGAATTTCAGCTTCGCCTACCGCCGCGTCAGCGACAGTTTTGAGAGTCGCGTCGTTGGCAGATTTTCCAATCAAAGCTTTTTCCGCTGCAAACATGCGGGTGGCCTTAGTGGTGGCCGCGCTGACAACGATACGGGCGGATTTCACGCTTGAACCGACCATGTCGAGCGCAACCGCTACGCCGAGCGCCGGCCAGTCGTCGGCTGAGCCGGTCGTCACTTTAAAATAAGCCGCGCGGGTCGCGCCTAGCGCGGGAATATGGACTCGAGTGATCAGCTCGTTCTTGGCGAGCGCGGTTTCGTAATAGCCGGTCAACAGCTGCTCCACCGCCATACCGCGCTCGCCCGACGGGCCAACTATGGTCACCGACGCGCCGAGCGCGATTAGAACCGGCGGCAGATCCATGTGCGGGTCGGCGTGCGCCAGCGCGCCGCCGACAGTTGCGACATTACGCACACGCACATTCGACAGCCGCGTCATGGTGCGCGCGATCACCGGCGCATGGCGCAGAACTTCGGGCGAATTCTCGATCGCCGAGAGTGGCGTCATCGCGCCGACGACCAAATCGCCGGCGGTAGTCGTTGAGATTTTTGAAAAACTGTCGCCAATTCTGCGCAAACTAACGAGACGTTTCGGGCTAAACACGCCGGCCTTCATCATCAGCATCAACGCGGTTCCGCCGGCAATCGCCCGCACATCCGGATCGTCCGGATCGATGAGCGCGATGGCCTCCTCAAGCGAGGCCGGCTCGACAAGGTCGAATGGCGTCATGTTTCACTCCCGGGTCCGCCGCCCGCAAAGGCGGCGAATAGCCGTGCCGTGAAATGTTTTTCCATTTCCTTGGCTTTGGACTTCAGCACGGGCTGCCCCATGCTACCGAGTTTTCCAGTCAAGGTCGCGTCAATTGAATATTGAATGACGGTTTTGTCGCCGGACTCGACGAGCTGCGTCGTCGCAGTTGCAGTCAGTCTGCCCACTATACCCAGCGGTGTGCCCTCAACCTTGGCTTCGATCTTTTCCGACGGTGAAAGTTTGGTGATCTCGACGTCAGCTTTGAATTTGAAGCGTAGATAGGCAACGCGGGTCTCAAGGACCGCGGTGTAATGGGTGGCGTCGATTTCTTTAAGATCGCTGACGCCCTCGATACAGGACGCAAAGAACGGCGCGTCGCTGAGCGCCTTGAACACCGCCTCGCGTGGTGCAGCTACCGTTATTTCACCGGAGATATTCAAAGCAGTTCTTTCGATTGGAGGTGACTGACACGTCGTCAGGCAGTGGGATCAAACCCAGTCTCCGTTTAGTTTCTCTGGAAAACGGGAACAATGCCGAAAATGGGCAGACACTTTTGGCACAATAGCCCAAAGAATTTCTACTTTTGGGATGCAGAGACTCGTCGCCTTATGCAAGAAGCCCCCAAACGGCCGGCTTTGCCGCGACATTGAAGCAAAAGTCTCCACAGACCGGACTGGCTGGCTGACGATGCAGTCGGATTCGAACCAGTCTCCAAACTCAAATTTCCGAATAACAGGGAAAAATACAGGGAAAACCGGAAGATTGGGCCCTCGAAATGACGATGAGATCATCAACAAAGCCAGCATCCATGGGGGTTTCTAGCGAATCTCCTTGTGAAAATTAACAGGGAACGATTTCGGCATAACAGGGAAACGATTAGGGCCTGTCTTCAGTTG
>PMAF01000004.1 GCA_003152455.1 Hyphomicrobiales bacterium | reverse complement strand
GCATTGCACAACTGCGATCGACCCCCACCCGGCTCGCTTCGCGAGCCGACCTCCCCTTTCAGGGGGAGTAGGAAAAGAGCCATGTTCGAAATCTTCGGCATTCCTTCGACGGCGCTGTTCGGCCAGCTCCTGATCGGGCTGATCAACGGCTCATTCTATGCGCTGTTGAGTCTCGGACTGGCCGTGGTCTTCGGCATGCTGAACATCATCAATTTCAGCCATGGCGCCCAGTACATGATGGGTGCCTTTGCCGCCTATCTGCTGCTGCAATATTCCGGCCTGGGCTATTGGCCGGCGCTGGTGGTGGCGCCCATACTGGTCGGCATCACCGGCATGATCATCGAGCGGCTGTTCCTGCGCTGGCTCTACAAGCTCGACCATCTCTACGGCCTGCTGCTAACCTTCGGCTTGGCGCTGATCATCGAGGGCGTGGCGCGTAATTATTACGGCTCCGCCGGTCTGCCTTACGTTTTGCCGGAGTCGCTGCGCGGCGGACAAAACCTCGGCTTCATGTTTCTGCCGAATTACCGCGCCTGGGTAATCGTGGCCTCGCTCACGATCTGCTTCGGCACCTGGTTCGTGATCGAGCGCACGCGGCTCGGCGCCTATCTGCGCGCCGCCACCGAGAACCCGGCGCTGGTGCGCGCCTTCGGCATCAACGTGCCGCGCATGATCACCCTGACCTACGGCTTCGGCGTGGCGCTGGCGGCCTTCGCCGGCGTGATGGCGGCACCGATCTACAACGTTTCGCCGCAGATGGGGTCCGACCTGATCATCGTGGTGTTCGCGGTGGTGGTGATCGGCGGCATGGGCTCGATCCTCGGCGCCATCGTCACCGGCTTCGGGCTCGGCGTGATCGAGGGCTTGACCAAAGTGTTCTTTCCCGAGGCGTCCAACACCGTGATCTTCGTCATCATGGCGATCGTGCTGCTGGTCCGCCCGGCCGGCCTGTTCGGGCGGAGAGGCTGATGGACCCCGCCGCCGCCGATCCGTTGCACAGCAGTCCATCCACGACGCGAACGCCGAGCGAAATTATCGCCTTTACGGTGATGGTAGCAGCGCTGGTGGTGGCGCCCTTCTTCACCTATCCGCTGTTCCTGATGCAGGTGATGTGCTTCGCGCTGTTCGCCTGCGCGTTCAATTTGCTGATCGGCTATGTCGGGCTGCTGTCGTTCGGCCATGCGCTCTATTTCGGCTGGGCAAGCTATCTCTCGGCCTATGCCGCCAAAGCCTGGGGCTTCACGCCGGAGCTTGCGATCCTTACCGGCACCGCGACCGCCGCGCTCTGCGGTCTGATCGCCGGCTCGCTGGCGATCCGCCGCCAAGGCATTTATTTCGCCATGATCACGCTGGCGCTCGCGCAGATGATGTATTTCTTCGCGCTGCAGGTGAAACTCACCGGCGGCGAGGACGGCATCCAGGCCGTACCGCGCGGCCACCTGTTCGGCCTCATCGACCTGCGCAACGAGACGGCGATGTATGTCTTGGTTCTGGCGATTTTTCTCGCCGGCTTCCTGTTCATCTACCGCATCGTGCATTCGCCGTTCGGCGAGGTGCTCAAGGCGATCCGCGAGAACGAGCCGCGCGCGATCTCGCTCGGCTACAAGACCGAGCGCTACAAGCTCACCGCCTTCGTGCTGTCGGCGACACTCGCCGGCGTCGCCGGCTCGACCAAGGCGATCGTGCTCCAACTCGCCTCGCTCACCGACGTCAATTGGCCGATGTCGGGCGAGGTCGTGCTGATGACCCTGGTCGGCGGGCTCGGCACCATTTTCGGTCCGATCGTCGGCTCGTTCATCATTCTGCTGATGCAGTACAAGCTCTCGATCGTCGGCGAGTGGGTGCTGGTGATCCAGGGCGTTATTTTCGTAGCCTGCGTGCTGCTGTTCCGCCGCGGCATCGTCGGCGAGATCGCCAGCCGACTGCGCATCCGGCTTTGAGTCGCCGGCAAGCGCTGGACGCTTCCAGAGGGCGTTGAAATATCAATTATAACTAGGACTGGTGCGGCCGAGAGGACGCCCCATGCTACAAAGCTTAAGTAGTTGATCCGACTTAAGTCATTATATTTCTTATTGTTTATCACATTTCTCTGCTACAAAATCTGCTACAAAATCTCGACAGGACAGCTTCTCCATGGCAGGCAACGTTCGCCACCTACTTTCCCGTAATGGTCGCTTTTACGCCCGAGTAGGAGTGCCCCAGGCGTTGCGTTCGACAGTCGGAAAGCGAGAGCTTTTGGAACCAATCGGCGCTGATCGAACTCAAGCACTTCGCGCTCTCCCCGCAGCCGTGGCACGCATGCAGGCAACAATCGGGCGCGCCCGAGAAGAGGGCAAAGTTGGAAAGCCCCTTTCCCCACCTCGCATTAAAGGCAGGGCTCTTTCTCTGCGACAAATGGCATTTGTCCACTATTCCGATCAAATGAGTTTCGATGAAGAGCTTCCCAACACCGATCATCGATACGCCAGCGGTTTTATCGATGACGAATATGTGGCGTTGCTGAAACGGTGTGGCAGCGGCGCTTCGTCGAACGATGAAATGCAAAGAACGGTCGGTTGGATCGTTCACAAATTCAAAGCGAACGGAAATTTGGAGCTCGAAACGGGAACTCCGGAGTGGCGTGAGGCCGCTCGCGCCTTAGCCCTCGCGGAGCTTGAATCACTCCGTCGAACTGCCGAACGCGATGACGGCGACTTTACCGGCAAACCTGATCACCCCTTACTTACTGAACAGCCAAAATCCGTTGACCCGAAAGGCGCGCTATCAGTTAGAATTCTTGGACACGATAGCACTAAAACACTGGCTGAACTTTTACCGCTCTTTCTAAAGGAACGAGGGGCAACGGGCCGATCAGATTACGATTCCGAAGTCACGGTTAGGATGCTTGACGAGATTTTAGAAGAGGCTCGCCCCGTTTATCGCATTACACGCGCTGACATAACTGCATACAAGCGCGCCCTTTCCGAGACACCTTCAAATTATACGAAACGATTCAGCGGAGCGAAGTTACCGGATGCAATCAAGGCCAATAAGGCCCACGCCGTTCCCTTTCCGCTCCTACATGCCAAGACAATCAACGGAAAATATCTTTCGAAGCTCCACTCTCTGCTTAATTGGTGTGTTCGAAATGACATCATTCCGGACAACCCCGCGGCTGCCATCAAGGTCGATTCAGTAAAAGATAAATCAAAAACCCCTCGCCTACACTTTTCACCGTCCGATCTCGGCACGGTCTTCGGAGCGAAGCGCTTCGATAAGTCAAAGGGATTAAATGAATCCCAATGGGCGGAGCTTGTCGCGTTGTTTTCTGGTACACGCGCTAGCGAGCTTGCTCAAATAAAGCTGGATAGCGTTCGCACCGAACGCGGAGTCCTGGTGATGGCTGTCGAAGAGGAAACAAAGAACAAAGGGTCGCAACGGATTGTCCCAGTCCATAGCAGTCTCATTGCGCTGGGCTTTGCGGACCGGGTTAAATCGCTTCGCGAGCAACGCCATACCCATCTATTCGCGGACTGGCACAAAAATGGAATGAAGGCCAAGGCGCGAGCCGAGAGCCATGACGGCAAAGCAACGTTAAACCACTATTCCCCGCGATTTATCCCAAAACGATTCATTGCGGCCATTCGCGCGCTTGGAATTCACAACCCGCAAAAGACTTGGCACTCATTCCGCCATACGTTCAGAACCGGACTGGCGCGAGCTGGTGTACCGCGCTCTATGCAGGACGATTTGTGCAGGCACGCCGACAATTCAGCCGGTGCTGGGTATGTCCACGGCACGTCGGTTGAGGCAATGAAAGAAGCGATTGAGAAATTGACGTTAGACGGTTTTGAATTGGCCAAGTCGTAAAAGTATGGCCCATGCCGGTCCCACGCCTGGCAAAATTCGCCATCACGTCCTCGAGGCTTTGATCCTATCGAACCATCTGCTTAGTCGGCTTGAGCCCAACGTCGGCTAAACGAAAGCGAAAAGTAAAGGCAGCTCGGAAAAAACGAAGATCGCAACGAAATCCAAAAAGAAGACAAAGAAGGGGCGGGGCGTAAAGCGCCTGCGTCGCTGAATTCGGATATCCGCGACAATTGGGGAGAACTATCCATGCGTGCATTGAGCCTTGCGAAAGCGTTAAAAATTATCGAAGGCACGTTCGCTGCAGCAAAAGAGCATAATTGTTACGCTCTCGCTGCGATCGTTCTTGATGCCGGGGGGAGGATAAAGGCTTTCCAGAAGCAGGACGGAGCTTCCCTGATGCGCTTCGAAATCGCTTATGGGAAAGCTTTCGCGGCGTTGTCGCTGGGACGCTCCTCACGCATGGTTTTACAAAAGGCGAAGGAAAAGCCGTTATTTGTGCAGTCCTTGGAACGGATCGCAGATGGGCCGCTATTTTTGGAAGCGGGAGGGCAACTCGTTCGCGACGATCAAGGAGAAATCATGGGCGCAATTGGCGTGACTGGCGACGTCAACGAAATGGATGACATTTGCGCTATTGCAGGCATTAGCTCCGCCGGGTTACGCGCCGATGATCATTTCGGCGAAAACGATCAGCGGCGCCTAAACATTAAAAGAAACCCAAAGCTGAAAGACCCCCGCAAGAAATCATTTTAAACATCTTAGGTTACCACGGCAGCCTCTAGGCGAGTTGGTCATCGGACGGTTCGATCGCCATCACCGTGGCGGGGGCGCCGCTAGAAATAAGCTCCTCGGTAAAAGCGCCGTTACCGCAAGCGACGTCGAGCCACCGCAGGCCCTTCGGGACGTCGAGCCAACTGAGAAACTCTTCGCCGACGAGGCGGCTCCAGCGGCACGGCTAATTTCGGCGAATTTGCGATAAATCAATTAGGTACATGGCCGAAGGGATGAGAGTGCAGCCCCACCGAGCAAGACTTACTCAACATAAATACCCAAAATTGGCGCCAATCCAGCACTCTTCGAGGCAATGCCGAATCGCGCCCGATAGCACAGGAGACGATTTTGACGGCGATCAGCACGTCTGCAACCACACAAACCCGCGCGTCTGTTGGCGCAGGCCGATCGCGCAGCCGCTGGTTCGTCCTGTTCCTAATCAGTCTGATGTATCTGATTACTTATATGGACCGTGCCAATATTTCGGTCACGGCGCCGGCCATGGCGGGCGAGTTCGGCTTGAGCAAGGTCGAAATGGGCTTAGTGTTCTCCGCCTTCGCCTGGGCCTACGCGATCGGACAAATCCCCGGCGGCTGGCTTGCCGACCGCTTCGGCCCGAAAAAGGTTCTACTGTCGATCGTCTCGTTCTGGTCGATTATGACGGCGGCAACCGCTTTGACCAGCGGTTTCGTCTCGCTGTTCAGCGTGCGCTTCGTGTTCGGCCTCGGCGAAGCTGGCGCGTTTCCGACCGCGACGCGCGCCATGCAGCTTTGGTTTCCCAAGGAAGAGCGCGGCTTCATTCAGGGGGTCACGCATTGCTTCAGCCGGCTTGCGGTCGCCGCGACGCCGTTCCTCGCCGTTGCCATCATGACGGCGTTCGGCTGGCGCTGGGTGTTCTATTCGTTCGCGCTGCTGGGCGTCGTGTGGGCGGTCGCCTTTGCCATCCTGTACCGCAATCGCCCGCAGGAGCATCCCCACGTCAACGAGGCCGAGCTGGCCTATATCCACGGCGGTGCGGCGGACGCCGCCGTCCATTCCACGGAAAAGCAGACAGTGCCGTGGAAGCGCATCTTCACCTCGAAGAACATGTGGTTCATCGCGGCCGGCTACTTCTGTTTCTTCTACGGTTCGTATTTCTATCTCACCTGGTTCCCGACCTATCTGCTGGAATATCGTCATCTGTCGCTAAAGGCGGTCGGAATCCTGGCGAGCGTGCCGCTGATCACGGCCATGATCGGCGATATCCTCGGCGGCGCTTTGACCGACGCGCTCTACCGCCGCACCAAGCGGCTCAACTTTTCGCGCCGTGTCGTAGCGGCGCCCGCCCTGTTGGGCGCGGCGGTGTTTCTGATCCCGGCGGCGACTACCAGCAGCGCCGTCACTGCAATCGTTTGTCTTGCTGCCTCGAATTTCTTCCTCGAGATGGTGCTGGGACCGGCCTGGGCGGTGCCGATGGACGTCGCCGGACCGTCGAGCGGAACAGTTACCGGCGTGATGAATATGACCGGCGCCGTCGGCGCCTCGATCTCGCCGCTGGTGTTCGGGGCGTTGGTTCAGCACGGCTCCTGGATCGCCCCATTGTTCGTGACGGCGGCGGTGCTGGTCACTGGCGCGTTGATCTGGATCTTTCTGATCGACCCCGAGAAGTCGGTCGTTGATGGGCGCGATTGAGGTTCCATCTGGATCGCCTTCACTAGAGCATTCAATTTCAGCCCCACAACGATGCGACGTTCGCTTTGGGTCATGTGTGGACGGCGCCCACGGGTCAAGGGATTCTTTTGGCTTTCTGCTTGCGGTCGGGTGCAAGTCATGTGTCCGGCCTGTTTGCGCGGCACCATGACCGCTGGCCCTGATGTAGTCCGCGGATCGGGTCCCAATCAATCGCCCGGGCTTTTACGCCCATGACCCAGAAGCGGGTTGTCCCAATCGACGGCTCGACCGTTTCGCATCACGCCATCATCACCCTCGCAATTCGATTGTCTTGCTCCGCCGTCGCCTCATGCTCCCATTTGCCAAGCCTCTTCAGGTGGCTGCAGCAAGTTCCGGCGCTCGATAGTATCCTCCTTTGGCCATGATCGCCCAAGCGATGCGCGCCATCTNNATCTTGTTGGCCACCGCAACGGCGACGAGTTTGGCTGGTTTCTTGGCCAGCAGCCTCATGATCCAGGGATGCTTTTGCGGATGCAGCCGGGCCTGTCGAACAACGGCTGTTGCACCGATGACGAGCAACCGTCGGAGATAGCGATCTCCCTGCTTGGAGATGCCGCCGAGCCGCTCCTTGCCACCCGTCGAGTGCTGCCGCGGCACAAGTCCGATCCATGCTGCAAAATCCCGACCGGATTTGAAGCCACTCGGGTCTGCGACAGTGGAAGCGATGGCCGTGGCCCCGATCACGCCTATCCCGGGTACGGTTTCGAGGCGGCAGCTCATATCATTGGCACGATGATGCGCGTGAATGGCGCGGTCCAGAGCTCCGACCTGCAATTCCAGAGCAGCGAGTTGATCGACAATAGCCTGCAGTGCCTGTTTCATCGCAGATGGAAGAGCTTCGTGATTACCCTCGTCCGTGATGATCGCGCCAAGCTGCGCGACTCCTTCGCGTCCCGTCTCCGCAACNNGCAACGAGGCCGAACTCGGCAAGGTGGGCTCGGAGCGCGTTGATCAGCTGCGTGCGCTGACGGATCAAAAGATCCCGCGTTCGATGCAACATGAGTAAGGCTTGCTGATCGGTCGACTTGATCGGCACGAACCGCATCGATGGGCGTGTCACGGCTTCACAGATCGCGGCCGCGTCGGCAGCATCGTTTTTCGACCGCTTGACATAGCCCTTCACATAGCTCGGCGGCATCAGGCGAACGGTGTGACCGAGCTTGGAGATTTCACGTGCCCAATAATGACCGGTTCCGCAGGCCTCCATACCGACCAGGCAACCGGGAAGCTTGCTAAAAAACTCCAAGACCTGCTTGCGTCGCAACTGACGGGTGATGACAACCTTGCCCGCACTATCCACGCCGTGAACTTGGAATACGTTCTTGGCGAGAT
>PMAF01000034.1 GCA_003152455.1 Hyphomicrobiales bacterium | reverse complement strand
TTTGACTCACCCGCCAATCGAAAGGCTGTTCCTACTCAAAACTCTGAATGCCGGAGAAACTCCAGGATTTCGTTGGCTTTCGGAGTTTTGAGTAGGGATAGGACTTCATCACCACTAAGTCCGGGTTTAGGTTTTTGGTACACATAGGTATACCTTACCGCCCGATACGGATGAATCATGTTCAGAGCCTTTTTCTCCCATGCCCTCAAGCGCGGCCAGTGGCTGGTCATGCTCGCCGGGCTTGCCGCTTTTGCGGTGAGTTTCGGCGTGCTGATTGTCTTCGCCACCGGCTGGGCCGCCGCAGTCATCCCCACCATTTCCGAAACGGTTCTCAACGCCATCCTCGCTGCGCTCATTGCCCAGTTTGCGATGAGCCTGACCCACGCCTTGCTCACCCGGCATCTGCACCGGGAAAACGAGCAGATGCACACCGCCATCGACAGCATGGCGCAAGGACTGTGCATGTTCGATGCGTCGGAGCGGCTGGTCGTCTGTAACGCGCAATATTATGAGATGTATGGCCTGACGTCGGCCGACGCAAAACCGGGATCCACGCTGTCTGAGGTGCTGGCGAGACGGGTCGCCAAGGGCACGTTTGATCGCGATCCTCATCAATACCGGAAGGAATTTCTGACGGCGGTTGGACTGGGGCGCACCATTGAGCACGAGGTCAAGTCTACGGGCGGGCGTCTCCTGCTGGTCATGAATCATCCGATGAAGGGCGGCGGCTGGATCGGCACGCACGAGGACATCACTGAGCGGCGGCAGGCCGCGGAGCAGCGCACAACCATGCAGCAGCAGGAAGAGCGCCGCGCCGTAATTGAGAACGCGATCTCGGCGTTCCGTAAGCGCGCCGAAAATCTGCTGCAAACCGTGGCCGACAGCGCGGGTGAAATGCGCTCGACGGCGGTAGGGCTATTCAATGCCTCCGGTCATACGTCGCAACGCGCCGAAAGCGCGGTGCAGACGTCAAATGAAGCCTCGACCAACGTCGAGACCGCGGCGTCCGCCGCCAATGAATTGTCGAATTCAATCGCGGAAATCGTACAACGGCTCAACCAGACCGCCGAAGTGGTACGGCTCGCAGTCGGCGAAGCGCACGCGACCAATCAGGATATCGACGCACTGGCGCAGGCCGCGCAGAAGATCGGCAACGTCGTCAAGCTGATCCGCGACATCGCCGGGCAAACCAATCTGTTGGCGCTCAACGCCACCATTGAGGCGGCGCGCGCCGGCGAAGCAGGCCGCGGCTTCGCGGTAGTCGCTTCCGAGGTGAAGTCGCTCGCCGTGCAGACCGCGAAGGCGACGGAGGATATTTCCAGCCAGATCCTGGAAGTGCAGAACTCGACCGGCAACGCCGTGAAAGCGATCGGACGGATCGCACAGCGGATGGGAGAGATCAATAACTATACGTCCGCCGTCGCCGCGTCGGTGCAGCAGCAGAACGCCGCGACCGGCGAGATTTCGCAAAACGTGGCAAGCGCCGCCGACGGCGCCAGGATGGTCGTCACGGTATTGAGCGAAGTGGCCGGCGCCACCACCGAAACCCAACAGTCGGCGCAGACCGTGCTCACCGCATCGGAATCGGTGGAAAAGGCAGCCGCTAATCTGCGTAGCGAAGTCGAAAGCTTCCTCACCAAGGTGGCGGTCTAATCTTGTAGCTTAATTCGCAGACCGCGAATTGAAATATTGAGGAGTTTTGCGGCAGCTCACGATGAGCACGGTGATTACCATTGCGATCACGGTAATTGCGGTTTCAGCCCAGTTCGCTTCCGGATGCTCTTCTTCGGCGATCGGCGCGTCAGGCGAGGCGGCAAGAAGTATGGAATGGTTGTCCGTCGCCATCGAATAATTCCCTCCCGTTGGCGGTATCTATTGATTGAAGTGGTGTGCGAGCACGCCAGGCTTGCTGTCATTCAAATGACCGATTCCAGTGCGAGTAGATCAAGTCTCTGGATCGGAGCAGTAATTATGGCCAGTTCGAGCTGCCGGCCGGTGGGCATCACCTGGGAGTATGACCGTGTCGAGTTGATCGCGGACGGCATAGTCCATGCGCTCGGAGTCAGTCTCGGGTTGGTTGGGGCGATCGCGATTGTCATCTTAACGGCTAATTCGATTCGCGCTGCCGATACCCTGTCCGTCGTTATCTACACTATCGGCTTGCTCACGATGCTAGGCTTTTCTGCCGCCTACAACCTTTTGATTCTGCGGCGCTTCGATCATTCTGCCATCTACGTGATGATCGCCGGGACCTACACGCCATTCATAGTTCAGATGAAAATCGGCCTTGTTTCTGTGGGTCTCCTCATCAGTGTCTGGTTGGTGGCGATAGTCGGCATTACTCTCAAGCTGCTGCTGCCCGGTCGCCTCGATCGCCTGGCCGTTGTTCTCTACCTGCTCCTCGGTTGGAGTGGTGCGGTCTTTTACGAGCCGGTTGCAGCGGCTCTCCCGAGCTTGAGCCTTTGGCTTCTCGCGGCAGGCGGCATCCTTTACTCGACCGGCGTCATCTTTCAAGTGTGGAAGAAATTGCGATTTCAAAACGCGATCTGGCATGGCCTCGTACTGGTCGCCGCATGCTGCCACTATTCGGCCGTTCTCGCCTGTGTGGTATTTGCGCGGGCCTGAGCCGGGATGTGTCGCTTTCTCAAATAATACCAGCCTCAAAAAGATTGACTGATGGTGGCTTAGGGGAAGCGAATAATCTCAAAATCCGCGATCTTGAATTATTCGAAGACGATCTTGGACGGAGGCGCTGGTCGCGCTGCGAGCGGAAGGCTACCGTATCATCGATCGATGCGAAGCGGATGCTAGCGATCTGCCCTTTTCGAGCTTATCGCAATTTAGAGCGCGGACAGGCGATGACGCGAGGTGTTTCGAAAAAATCTGTGTCGATCAAACCGGCCTATGCGCCCGTTAATCAAGCTGATGGATTACGCATCCTTGTGGACCGGCTTTGGCCACGTGGCCTACAGAAGGCCGATGCTCATATCGATCACTGGCTTCACAATCTTGCGCCAATCACACCGCTACGAAAATAATTCGTGCATCGGTCCGATCCCTGGAAGGAGTTTCGAAGACGCTATGCGGCTGAACTGAATAACGAAACATATCCAACATGCTTCTTGGATCGGTTATGAACCATAATTATTCAGTTGGATGGCTATGTCGTCTTTCTTCCTCTTCCGTGAGCGTGGTGAGCATCAACGTCGAGTGTGCATAGGCTCCGCCAGCGCGCATCTCAGTCGCTACCCAGATCGCTTCCATCAGTTCTTCCGAGGTTGCCCCCGTTCGTAACGCTGCCTTGGTGTGACCGTTGATGCAATAGGGGCACTGCGTCACGTGGGCGACCGCAACAGCGATAATCTGCTTGATCTTCGCGGGCAGAACCCCGTCGGCAAAGACAGATTTGCTGAATGCTTCGAACGCCGCCTGCTGACCGGGTGCTAGATCGCGCCGCTTGCGGGCGATTTCCGATGTCGAGGGTGGATAGATAGAACTCATCGTACTTTCTCCTGTTGACCATCAGCCGCCTTGTCGAGC
>PMAF01000237.1 GCA_003152455.1 Hyphomicrobiales bacterium | reverse complement strand
CGCGTTAGCCGGTCTGCGTTATCAACCGCCCGGCTTGTAATTTTCAGACAAAATCGGGGTGTTTTCCGCAATTCCGCCGGACGGCCTCGCGCTTCCGCCGTCATGTGATTTAAGCTATGGGGGGAACGCAAAGCCGAACTGGGCTCCAGCCCAATTGCCCGGCCGCTTTCGCAAGGGAGTGCCAATGGCGGTCGCCAAGAAAAATCCGAGCGCCGATGCCAAGGAGCCGGCGACCCCGGTCGCCGATTTCAGCAAGGACGAGGAACTTTCCGCCTACCGGACCATGCTGACCATCCGCCGCTTCGAGGAAAAGGCCGGCCAGATGTACGGCTTGGGCCTGATTGGCGGCTTTTGCCACCTCTATATCGGCCAGGAAGCCGTCGTCGTCGGCATGCAGATGACCCTGAAAGCGGGCGACGAGGTAATTACCGGCTACCGCGACCACGGCCACATGATCGCCACCGGCATGGACCCGAAAGGCGTGATGGCGGAACTGACCGGCCGCACCCATGGCTATTCCAAGGGCAAGGGCGGCTCGATGCACATGTTCAGCGTCGAGCGCGGCTTCTTCGGTGGCCATGGCATCGTCGGCGCCCAGGTGCCGCTCGGCACCGGCCTGGCCTTCGCCAACCGCTACCGCGGCAACGACAATATTTCGGTGACGTATTTCGGCGACGGCGCCGCCAACCAAGGTCAGGTCTATGAGAGCTTCAACATGGCCGAACTGTGGAAGCTGCCGATCGTCTACGTGATAGAGAACAACCGCTACGCCATGGGTACCGCGATCACGCGCTCGTCGGCCGAGACCAACCTGTCGCGGCGCGGCTTGTCGTTCAATATTCCCGGCGAGCAGGTGGACGGCATGGACGTGCGCGCGGTCAAGGCGGCCGGCGAAAAAGCGGCGGCCTGGTGCCGCGCCGGCAAGGGGCCCTACATCCTGGAAATGCTCACCTACCGCTACCGCGGCCACTCAATGTCGGATCCGGCGAAATACCGCACGCGCGAGGAAGTGGAAGACATCCGCACCCATCACGATCCGATCGACCGGGCGCGTCACCGCATTCTGGAGAAAAAATTCGCCAAGGAAGACGAACTGAAAAAAATCGATGGCGACGTGCGCAACCTGATCAATCAGGCGGCCGAATTTGCCACCCACGATCCGGAGCCGGACGTATCCGAGCTTTATACCGACGTGTACCGTTCATAAGCAGAAACCAGCGCATGATCCCGAAAAGTGGACACCGGTTTTCGGATAAGATCATGCGCGAAGAAAAAGCTTCGTAGGAAACAGTAGCGCCCATGCCGATCGAAGTGCTCATGCCCGCGCTGTCGCCCACGATGGAAAAGGGCAACCTCTCCAAATGGCTCAAGAAGGAAGGCGATAGCGTCAAATCGGGCGACATCATCGCGGAGATAGAGACCGACAAGGCCACCATGGAGGTAGAGGCGGCGGACGAGGGCACGCTCGGCAAGATTTTGGTTCCGGAGGGCACAGCCGACGTTGCGGTGAACACGCCGATCGCGGTGATCCTCGGCGACGGCGAGGATAAGTCTGCGATCAAGAACATGAAGCCCTCGCAGCAGCCGAAGGCCGCCGCGTCGGCCCCGCCGGCTAAATCCGCCACGAGCGAAGCGAAAGTGCCGGCAACACCCGCGCCGAAGGCAGATCAGAAAGCGCCGGAAGCACCGTCAACCGAAGCCGCCGCCGATCCCGATATCCCCGCAGGCACCCCGATGGTCACCATGACCATGCGCGAGGCGCTGCGCGACGCCATGGCCGAGGAGATGCGTCGCGACAAAGATGTTTTCGTGATGGGCGAGGAGGTCGCCGAATATCAGGGCGCCTACAAAGTGACGCAAGGACTGCTGCAGGAGTTCGGCGACAAGCGCGTGATCGACACGCCGATCACCGAGCACGGCTTTGCCGGATTGGGTATCGGCGCGGCGCTCGCCGGCCTGAAGCCGATCGTCGAGTTCATGACGTTCAATTTCGCCATGCAGGCGATGGATCAGTTGATCAATTCGGCGGCCAAAACGCTTTACATGTCGGGCGGCCAGATGGGCTGCCAGATCGTATTCCGCGGGCCCAACGGCGCCGCGGCCCGCGTTGCCGCCCAGCACAGCCAGGACTATTCGTCCTGGTATTCGCACATTCCCGGCCTGAAGGTGATTGCGCCGTCCAGTGCCGCCGACGCCAAGGGCCTGCTGAAGGCGGCGATCCGCGATCCCAATCCGGTGGTGTTCCTGGAAAACGAAATTCTCTACGGCCATTCGTCGCCGGTGCCCAAGCTGGACGATTTCGTGCTGCCGATCGGCAAAGCCAAAATTGTGCGCGCCGGGTCGGACGTGACCATCGTGGCCTGGTCGATGGGCATGTCTTACGCCCTCAAAGCCGCCGAGGAGCTGGCCGGGGACGGCATCGAGGCGGAAGTCATTGATCTCCGCACGCTCAAACCGATGGACACCGACACCATCATCGCCTCGGTGCAGAAGACGGGCCGCGCGGTCACGGTGGAAGAGGGCTGGGCCCAGTCCGGCGTCGGCGCCGAGATCGCCGCCCGCATCATGGAGCGCGCCTTCGATTACTTGGATGCCCCGGTCGCGCGCGTCACCGGCAAGGAAGTGCCGATGCCTTATGCCGCCAATCTCGAGAAGCTCGCGCTGCCCTCGGTCGCCGAAGTGGTCGAGGCGGCCAAGGCCGTCTGCTACCGGTAGCGCGCAATGCCCACCAACATCCTCATGCCGGCTCTGTCGCCCACCATGGAGAAGGGCAACCTGGCGCGTTGGCTGAAGAAAGAGGGCGACAAAATAAAGTCTGGCGACATCCTTGCCGAGATCGAGACCGACAAGGCCACCATGGAATATGAGGCGGTGGACGAGGGCACGCTCGCCAAGATCGTGGTGCCGGAAGGCACCCAGGATGTGGCGGTTAATTCGGTGATTGCGGTACTGGCGGCAGAGGGCGAGGACGTGAAGGCCGCGGCGAGTGCGGCCAAAGCTGCGCCTGCGCCGAAAACGCCGGAGGTCCCCAAGCCACAGGCAACGCCGCCGAAACCTGCGCCTTCGGCTCCGCAACCCGCTGCGGCTAGCGGTAGCGACCGCGTCATCTCGTCTCCGCTCGCGCGCCGCCTGGCCAAGGAAGCCAACATCAATCTCGGCCGCGTATCTGGCTCCGGGCCGCACGGTCGCGTGATCGCGCGCGATATCGAGGATGCGAAATCGGGCAAGGGCGTCGCCAAACCCGGCGCCGCGGCTGGTGCCGCGCCTGGCGTGGCGATCGCGCCAAGCCTGTCGGACCAGCAAATCCTTGCACTCTATGAGCCGGGTTCTTACGAACTCGTGCCCCACGACGGCATGCGCCGTACCATCGCGCAACGCCTCACCGCCTCGGTGCAGACCGTCCCGCATTTCTACGAGACGATGGACTGCGACATCGGCCGTCTCATGGCCGCACGCGAGGAGATCAATGCCGCGGCGCCGAAGGACAAGGATGGCAAGCCCGCCTACAAGCTCTCGGTCAACGACTTCGTCATCAAGGCGCTGGCGCTGGCGCTGCAACGCGTGCCGGATGCCAACGTGAGCTGGACCGAATCCGGCATGCTCAAGCACAAGCATTCCGATGTCGGGGTGGCGGTGGCATTGCCGGGCGGCCTGATCACGCCGATCGTGCACAACGCCGAAAGCAAGTCGCTCTCCGCCATCTGGAACGAAATGCGCGATCTTGCCGAGCGCGCCAGGGCCCGCAAGCTCAAGCCGCATGAGTACCAGGGCGGCACCACTTCGGTGTCGAACCTCGGCATGTTCGGCATCAAGGACTTCACCGCGCTGATCAATCCGCCGCAATCGACCATTCTGGCGGTCGGCGCGGGCGAGGAACGCGCGGTAGTGCGCAACGGGCAGCTTGCGGTTGCCACCATCATGAGCGTGACGCTGTCCTGCGATCACCGCGCGGTCGACGGCGCGCTCGGCGCCGAGCTGATCGTCGCGTTCAAGAAGCTGATCGAAAACCCGGTGATGATGGTGGTCTAGCGTCTCACGCCGGATCGAACCCCTTCGCCTTGAACACGTCCTGCGCTTCCGGCGACATCAGATATTTCACCAGCGCTTTTGCTGCATCGGCCTGCGCCGCGCCGGACTGAACGCCTGCGGCGTAGATCACGGTGTAGGCCATGTCGCCCGGCAGCGGTCCGATCACTTCGACGCCGGGAACCGACAGCAGCTCCGGTTTGGAATTGATGGCGATGTCGGCTTGGCCATCGACCAAAAGGCTTCCCGAGAAGCCGCCCGACGCCGGATGCTTGGTCTTGCCTTTCATCTGCTCGGTAATTCCCAACTTGGCGATCTGCTTGGCGGTATAGACGCCGCTGGCGCCGCCGGTGGCCGGATCGGTGTAGCTGACCGCTTTCGACGCCAGCAGCGCTTGCTTGAGCGCGTCGGGCGTGGAGATGTCCGGCTTCGGCGCGCCGGCTTTCACGCCGACCGCGAAAATCGATTTCGAAAATATCACGTCGGTGCCGGGCATGATCTTGCCTTCCTTCTGCAAGGTCTCGAGATTGCCCTTGATCAGGATCAGCGCGTCGGCCTGTTCGCCGGCCTGCACGCGCTTGGCGAGCAGGGAAGCGGTGCTCCAGGTGATGGCGAGCTTGTGGCCGGTTGCCTTCTCGAATTTCGGCACCAGATCTTCCAGCACGCTCTTGACGCCGACAGTGCTGAAGACCTTGATTTCGGCGGCGGATGCGAGGGCGGCTTGCGCCAATAGAAATACTGCGATAGCCGCAAGGCGGCGAATGGTCCTGCCCATGACGTTTCTCCCGGTGTTATTGCGGTTATTACATGCCAAAATTGAGCTACATTCAATCTGGGTCCGTGCGGAGGTGAATGAGCGTATGGCCGACACCAACTTCGACGTTCTGATCATCGGATCCGGCCCCGGCGGTTACGTGACCGCCATCCGCGCGGCGCAACTCGGCTTCAAGACCGCCATCGTCGAGCGCGACTATCTCGGCGGCATCTGCCTCAACTGGGGCTGCATCCCGACCAAGGCGCTGCTGCGCTCGGCCGAGATTTATCATTATATGCAGCACGCCAAGGACTATGGGCTGAAAGCCGACAATGTCGGCTACGACCCGAAAGCCGTGGTCGCGCGTTCGCGCGCCGTCTCCAAGCGCCTCAACGACGGCGTCGGCTTCCTGATGAAGAAAAACAAAGTGTCGGTCATCTGGGGCGACGCCATGATCGACGCGCCCGGCAACGTGAGTGTTAAGGCGTCGAAGAACGAAGCGCCCAAGGGCGCGCTCGGCGCCGGCGCCTATCAGGCCAAGCACATCATCCTTGCCACCGGCGCGCGGCCGCGCGTGCTGCCGGGCCTCGAACCGGACAAGAAACTGATCTGGACCTATTTCGAGGCCATGGCGCCCGACAAGATTCCAAAATCGCTGCTGGTGATCGGCTCCGGCGCCATCGGCATCGAGTTCGCTTCGTTCTATCGCACGCTCGGCGCCGAGGTGACGGTGGTAGAGGTGCTGCTGCAGATTTTGCCGGTCGAGGACCACGAGATTCAAACGTTTGCCCGCAAGAGCTTCGAGAAGCAGGGCATCAAGATCCACACCAGCGCCAAAGTGACCAAACTCGATAAGAAGGCCGATAGCGTCAGCGCGACGATCGAAGAGGCCGGCAAGACGCAGACGTTTGAATTCGAGCGGGTCATCTCCGCCGTCGGCGTGGTCGGCAATATCGAAGGCCTCGGGCTGGAAAAGCTCGGCGTCAAAACCGAGCGCGGCATCATCAAAGTCGATGACTTCAACAAAACCAATGTGCCGGGCATTTATGCCATCGGCGACGTCTCCGGCCCGCCGATGCTGGCGCACAAAGCCGAGCACGAGGGCGTGGTCTGCATCGAGGCCATCAAGGGCCTGCATCCGCACGCCATGAATAAATTGATGATCCCCGGCTGCACCTATTGCACGCCGCAGATCGCTTCCGTCGGCCTCACCGAGCAGGCGGCGAAGGACAAAAAGCTCGACATCCGCGTCGGCCGCTTTCCCTTCGTCGGCAACGGCAAAGCCATTGCGCTGGGCGAGGATCAAGGCCTCGTGAAGGTCATCTTCGACAAGAAGACGGGCCAATTGCTCGGCGCCCATATGGTCGGCGCCGAAGTCACCGAATTGATCCAGGGCTACGTGGTGGCGATGAACCTAGAGACCACCGAAGAAGAATTGATGCACACCGTCTTCCCGCATCCGACGCTGTCTGAGATGATGAAGGAGGCGGTGCTCGACGCCTACGGACGCGTCCTCAACATGTAGGCGGACGGTCCTACAAAAACTGGGAGGATCAATCCATGGCCAAATTCGAGAATATCCTTGGGACCGTCGGCAACACACCGGTGGTCAAGATCAACAAACTGGCGCCGAAAGGCATCAACCTCTACGTCAAGGTGGAAGCCTTCAATCCGCTCGGCTCGGTCAAGGATCGCCTGGCGCTCGGCGTCATCGAGGCGGCGGAAAAATCCGGCGAGCTCAAACCGGGCCAGACTGTGATCGAGGCGACCTCCGGCAACACCGGCATCGGGCTTGCCATGGTCTGCGCGCAGAAGGGCTATCCGCTGGTCGTGACCATGGTAGAGACCTTCTCGGTCGAGCGCCGCAAGCTGATGCGCTTCCTCGGCGCCAAGGTGATCCTCACGCCCGGCGCCGAACGCGGCATCGGTATGGTCAACAAGGCGAATGAACTCGCCAAGACCCACGGCTGGTTCAGGACGCGGCAGTTCGAGAACGAGGCCAATGCCGACATGCATTCGCGCACCACGGCGCGCGAGATCGTCGATGACTTCAAGGGCGAGAAGCTCGACTACTGGGTGACCGGCTTCGGAACCGGTGGGACGCTGAAGGGTGTCGCCCGCGTGCTGGCCAAGGAGCGACCCGACACCAAGATCGTGTTGTGCGAGCCGGCCGAAGCGCCGATGGTCTCGAGCCACACGCCGCAGAAGCGCAATCCGGATGGCTCGCCGGCCGAGGCCAATCCGGCGTTCAAGCCGCATCCGATGCAGGGTTGGACCCCCGATTTCATTCCCAAGCTCACCGGCGACGCGCTCGACACCGGCGTCATCAGCCGCATCATCACCATCCCCAATGCCGACGCAATGAAATACAGCAAGGCGCTGGCGCAACAGGAAGGCATCTTCGTCGGCATCACCGCCGGCGCCACCTTTGCCGGCGCGCTGGAAGTCGCCAAAACTGCCGCGCCCGGCTCGACCATTCTCGCCATGCTGCCCGACACCGGCGAACGTTATCTCTCGACGCCCTTGTTCGGCGACATCGGCGCCGACATGAACGAGGACGAATTGAAGATCTCCAATTCGACGCCAGGCAACCGCATGCCGCCGAAAGCAGCGTAGGGGAGAGGGGGCATGGGCATCTTCCTCTGGATCGTCATCGGCCTGATCGCCGGCTGGCTGGCAACGCAAATCCTCGGCGGCCGCGGTGGGCTGCTTTACAATCTCGCCGTCGGCTTGATCGGCGCCATCGTCGGCGGCTTTCTGTTCGAGAAGCTCAATCTGCAAGTCATGCCGGATTTCTGGGGCAACCTGATCACCGCCGCCATCGGCGCCATCATCTTCCTGCTGATTTGGCGGGCGATAAGGCGGTCCTGATCTGCGGCATGCGCGGAGCCGCCTTGCGGCGCCGGGGCGGGAGCCGTAAGTAGGGGCCATGGCCGTCGTTTACGACATCAACCAGCCGCGCCCGCGCCATCCGGAAAAGGCGCACAAGGCTGATTCGGCATTCTCGAAAAAGCCGGACTGGATCCGCGTCAAGGCGCCGGTGTCGGCCGGCTACAACGAGACGCATGCCATCGTGCGCGCCAACGGCCTGCACACCGTGTGCGAGGAGGCCGGCTGCCCGAATATCGGCGAGTGCTGGGAGAAGAAGCACGCCACCTTCATGATCATGGGCGACACCTGCACGCGTGCCTGCGCCTTCTGCAACGTCAAGACCGGGCTGCCCGGCGCGCTCGATCCGACCGAGCCGGCCCATGTCGGCGAGGCGACCGCCAAGCTGGGCTTGGCCCACATCGTCGTCACCTCGGTCGACCGCGACGATCTCGCCGACGGCGGCGCGCAGCATTTCGCCGATACCATCCGCGCCATCCGCAGCGCTTGCCCGCAAACGACTATCGAAGTGCTGACGCCCGATTTTCTCCGCAAAGAAGGCGCGCTGGAAATCGTCGTCGCCGCCAGGCCCGACGTGTTTAACCACAATCTGGAAACCGTGCCGTCGCTTTATCTCAGCGTCCGCCCGGGCGCGCGCTATTTCCATTCGTTGCGGCAGCTGCAGCGAGCGAAGGAGATTGACTCCGCGATGTTCACCAAGTCGGGCTTTATGGTTGGTCTGGGCGAAGAGCGAAACGAAGTCTTGCAGGTGATGGACGACCTGCGCTCGGCCAATGTGGATTTCCTTACCATCGGGCAATATCTGCAGCCGACCCGCAAGCACCACGAGGTCATGCGTTTCGTGCCGCCCGACGAGTTCGAGGCGCTCAAGACCGTCGCCTACGCCAAGGGCTTCCTGATGGTGGCAGCATCGCCGCTGACGCGTTCGTCACATCACGCCGGCGAGGATTTCGCGCGGCTTAAATCCGCGCGCGCCCGATAACGAACAAGGGATGCCGTCCTTCTCCACCACGCGCCGCGTCCACCACAGCGCGGTCGAGATGTTCGATCTGGTCGCCGACGGCGAGAAATATCCCGAATTTGTGCCGTTGTGCAGCGACCTCCGAGTCAAAAGCCGCACCGACAAAGGCGACGGGATCACCGTTCTCGTTGCCGACATGACGGTGGCCTACAAGGTCATCCGCCAGACCTTCACCAGCCGTGTCACGCTCGACCGGCCGCATTTGAAACTCTTGGTGGAATATGTCGACGGCCCGTTCAAGCACATGCACAACCGCTGGACCTTCCGCCCGACCGAAGAACACACCTGCGAGGTGGAATTCTTCATCGAATACGAATTCGCCAGCCGCACGCTCGGCATGCTGATGGGCGCGATGTTCGACACCGCGTTCCGCAAATTCTCCGCCGCGTTCGAAAAGCGAGCCGACGAGCTTTACGGCCGGAGTTCCACTTAGCCGGATTTCCGGCACGCCATCCTTACAACACTACCGTTGCGGCGCGCGATCCTTAACGGTTGTTTGCGAACAAGGCCGCGGTTTGCGCGATTGAGTGAAATCAAAGCCGCACAAGAGTCATTACGGTAGACGGTCAGCGAGCGTCGCGATGCACGCATGACCGGATAACGCAATCGATGCCGACAAAACTTACCGCCGCCAAACAGGAAAGCCAGCAGCTCGACCCGCTGCGCGAATGGCTATTTCGCATCGGTTCCTACGGCGGCATGCTTTTCGGATTCTCCGCGGTTCTGTTGATATAGATCGGCGCGGCCTATTTCACGCACAATGAGCGGGAGCAAACCGAGCAGGGCGCCTTGCAGAATGCCGCCAATCTTTCGCGAGCATTCGAAGAACAGATTATTCGCTCGATCCGAAGCGTCGACCAGACCCTGCTGTACGTGCGCGATTCCTACGCGTGCGATCCCAACATTTCAACATGTCGCTGTGGCAGCGCAACAACGAGTTTCTGACCGGCATCACCTTTCAACTCGCCATCATCGATGAGAGCGGCCTTATAGTCGCCAGCAATATCCCCGGCTTAGTCCCGGGTGTCTATCTCGGCGACCGCGAACATTTTAAGGTGCATGCCCAGCGCAACACCGACGAACTGTTTATCAGCAAGCCGGTGCTCGGGCGTGTCAGCAAAAAAATGGTCGATCCAAATGACCCGCCGGATCACCATGCCGGACGGCAGCTTTGGCGGCGTGGTGGTGGTGTCGCTGGATCCCGACTATTTGGTCCAATTCTATGAATCGATCGATGTCGGCGACAATGGCTCGATCACGCTGGTGGGCACCGATGGCGTCGTGCGCACGCGAGGATCGAAAGGGCCTTCGACTGTCGGCGTCTCGATCGCGGACACACCCTTGTTCGCCGCCTTCGCGCAGGCGAATTCCGGACACTACGACGCGAAAAGCAGGCTCGATGGCCTCGAGCGGCTGTTTGTCTATCGCAAAGTCAAAGGCTATCCGCTGCTCGTCGTTGTCGGTCTCGCCGACACTGAGATCTTCAGCAGTTACGTGCACAATCGCAATGTCGATATTGCCATTGCGGCGTTGCTGACCGTGTGGCTGCTCGGCGTCACCTATCTCGTGACGCGCTATCAGCGCATGCTGGCGAAGACGCGCGACGCCGCGGAAGCCGGGACGCGGGCGCGCTCGGAATTCCTCGCCATGATGAGTCATGAAATCCGCACGCCGATGAACGGCGTGATCGGAATGGCGGAAGTGTTGATCGAAAGCGGTCTGCGCCCCGATCAGTTGCCTTGCGCCAAAACCATGCGGGAATCGGCGGAACATCTGCTCAAGATCATCAACGACGTGCTCGATTTCTCGAAACTCGAAGCGGATCGCGTGGAAATCGAGCAGGTCGATTTCGATCTGCATGAGCTGGTGCGCAATACCGTTGGGGTCCTGTCCACGCGCGCGACGGAAAACATATCGATCTTTCGGTGAATATCACGGCGGATGTGCCCGTCCGCGTTGTCGGCGATCCGGCGCGGCTTCGACAGTTGCTGTTGAACCTTGTCGGCAATGCGTTGAAATTCACCAACGAAGGCGGCGTCGAGGTAAAGGTCGAGCGCGACAAGGCGAAAACCCAGCAAGGCGTTCGGCTTACATTCTCTGTTGCCGACACCGGGATCGGAATCCCGGCCGACGGGCTCAAACTGCTATTCCGTGAATTTTCCCAATTGGACAGCACGATCGCGCGCCGCTTCGGCGGAACCGGCCTCGCGATCTGCGAGCGCCTGATCGATTTGATGGGCGGCACGCTCATGGTGGAGAGCAAAGTCGGCAAGGGCACGACCTTCCGGTTCACGATCGAGTATTGCGTGGCGCCGCCGCAGAGCGCCGCCAGCGATGTCGCGATCGAGCAAACTTTGCGGTCATCTCCGTCGCTGGTGCCTGGCAGGGTCAACGGCGGCAAGCCGATCAAGATTCTCGTGGTCGAAGACGACAAGACCAACCAGCTGGTCGCGACCAAATTGCTCCAAGGTCTGGGTTTCCCGGTCGATCTCGCAAGCGACGGCATTAAGGCCGTGGCCGCATGCAGCGCGACCCGATACGACGTCGTCTTCATGGATGTCATGATGCCCGAAATGGACGGGCTGACCGCGACCAAGCTGATCTGAAGTCTCGACCATCCGTATTGCGAGCCATACATCATCGCTTTGACGGCCAATGCGCAGACTCACGACAAGGACGTCTGCCTGGAAGCGGGGATGGACGACTATCTGGCTAAGCCCGTCACGCGCGCGGGATTTGCCGCAAAACTCAGCCGCTTTCGCGTCAGCGCGCCGCCGGTCGCCGACGCTAAATCCGACGTCGCGCCGGCTGCGTCAGGCACGACGGTGTTCGATGCGGCGATCTTTGGCGAATTGGCTGAAATGCTTGGCGCCGACGAAATCCGACTGGTCATGGAGACTTTCCTGGCCGAGTCCAAGAAGCGGTTCGGGGAAATGCGTAAAGCCGCCAAAGATGGCGACAACGCATTGATCAAGCGCGAGGCCCACACCATCAAAAGCTCGGCCGCCTCGCTCGGCTTTTTGCGTTTGTCTGGTTTGGCCCGGTCGCTTGAGGCGGAAGCGCTCGGCCTCAAATGGCCCGATCTCGATGCTCGGCTCGGCCGGCTCGCCGCGGGTTTCACTGAAATTCAGGACATCATCAAGAGCAAGCTGTCACAGCCGGTCACGGCTGAATTAACGAACGCATGAGGAGACCACAATGAATGCTGCAATCATATCCGTAAGAAATGAACCGGCCGAGGCGATCCACCTGTTGGTGATCGACGACGATCTCATTCAACGCAAGATCATCGCCAGGCTCGGCGCGCGAGCAGGCTATGAAGTCATCGAGGCTGCAACCTTTGACGACGCCGAGAAGAATCTAAAACCCGGAAGTTCGATTGTATTACCCTTGATCTATCGCTCGGCAAACAAAGCGGTGCTCTTCTTCTCCGCACCATCGTCGACAGCGGAAACAGGGTTCCGGTCATCGTCATCAGTGGCGCCGACGAGCACGTCATGCAGACCACGGTGAAGATTGCCCTGTCCTTGAACCTCGACGCCGAACTGGTGGCGAAGCCGCTCAAGTTGACCAAGCTGCGAAACGCCCTGGTGAAAAAGAAGGAGGATGTCATCGCCCGGCGCGGAAACAATCAGTTATCGATGGACCTTCGCGAGGCGGAGCCGGCCTCGTAAGCGAGCCCGGCGGTGGTATCAATTAGCGCGCTGGCGGCAATGGCGATGTCTCGACCGGCGCTAGCGTTGGCGGCGAAGCAACCGCCTCGAAATCATCGACTTGGATCTTCAGCGTTCCGACCAATGTCGGCATCAGCACGCGCACCGGCGCCATGATCGATGTGCCGGCGATCGGCGCGAACCAGAGCTCCATATCGCGCCGGCCCGCGACGTATTTGACGATCATGCTGTCGGCCCGGTAGCCGGCGATCGGCTTCAGAACGACGCTGCAAACCAGGATCGGTCCGGAATAGCCGCGGTCGACCGCGACTTTGTCCATGCGATTAAAGGAAAGCGTCAGGTTATAGCGGCGCCGCCCGTCGAAAATCTTGAGCGTCCGGTTGCAATCCGACGATGCCATCGTGCCGCCACCAAGCTTGGTCGGAATCAGCACCGCGCTCAGCGGATCGGCGATGTCGCGGCGGTCGGCGTCGGTCACCGGCAGGCGATCGGCGTGCACCGGAGGTTGCGGCGTGATCGTCTCGGTCGCGACGCCGTCGGCGAATGTCATCTGCAGTTTGATGGTGCCGTCGTCGTCGGTGATGGTGGATGTGTACGACGACGGATTGAGGCGGTCAGCCGCGATGCCGCCCTGCGCCGAGACCGAGCCATCGCCGTTCACCAGCACGCTAAGCACGCCGCTGGCCTTGCCGGTTGCGGTCGTGGTGTAGAGCGTGTCGCCGACGGCGACCTGCCAGACGATCTCGCCGATTGTGACCCCGGTCATCGCGATCGTGTAGTGCGCCGTGAGCTTGCCTTGCGCGTGCGCGGGGATTGCCGCGAACAATCCACAAGCCAGCGCGGCCATGAACTTGGCTGCGGGGCGAAGCGATATCGCGGACTTTGCCATCATAACATCGGCATTGTAGTCGCAATTCCGGCATGGCGGTTGGGCAAGTTAGCCGCGCTTTTCCGCCAGTTCCTTGAGCATCGCCAGGGCCTGCAGCACCGATTGGTGCCGCACGGCGCTGCGCCCGATATCGCCGTAGCGCATTTCCGCATGCGTCAGCGCACCGCTGCGGGACGCGGCGGCAAAATGCACCAGACCGACCGGTTTGCCGGGGCTGCCGCCGGCGGGGCCGGCGATGCCGGTGATGGCGACGGCGAGATCGGCATTGGCAGAGCCAAGCGCGCCACGCACCATTGCCTCGGCGGTCTCGCGGCTCACGGCGCCGTGTGTGTCGATCGTGGCGGCCGGCACACCCAGCATTTGCTGCTTGGCTTCGTTCGAATAGGTGACAAAACCACGGTCGACCACGTCGGAGGAGCCCGCGATTTCGGTGAGCGCCCCCGCCACCAGGCCGCCGGTACAGGATTCAGCGGTCGCCACTTTCAAACTGCGTGAACGGCAGGCCTCGAGTACGGCGGAAGCGGCGGCACGCAGGTCCTCGCTCACGGCGTACCCCAGGGCAGGCGGACCGTCGCCGTCGCATAAGCCACGATGCCTTCGCCGCGGCCGGTGAAGCCGAGCTTCTCGCTGGTGGTCGCTTTCACCGCTACCCGTCCGGCATCCACACGGGCAAGCCGCGCGATGTTTTCGCGCATGGCATCGCGGTGCGGCCCGACGCGCGGGGCCTCGCACACGACATTGATGTCGATATGGGCAATGCGCCCGCCGCGCGCGGTGAGGCGCTCGACGGCAAAGGCAAGAAAGTGGTCGGAAGAGGCGCCGCTCCATTGCGGGTCGCTGGGCGGAAAATGCACGCCGATGTCGCCGTCCGCCAATGTGCCGAGGATGGCGTCGGTGAGCGCATGCAGCACAACGTCGGCATCGGAATGGCCCGTGAGCGCTTCGGCGTGCGGGATGCGCACGCCGCCGAGGGTGACGTGGTCGCCGGGCGCGAAGGCGTGGACGTCGATGCCGGTGCCGATGCGCACGTCCCCGAGCGCGCCGAATTGGGTGGCTTCGGCGCGGGCAAAATCGCCCTCGTTGGTGATCTTGATGTTGCCGGGTTCGCCGGCAAACACGCTGACCTTAAGTCCGGCCCATTCGGCGAGCGCGGCATCGTCGGTGAAGTCCTCGCGGCCGGCCGCGGCT
This sequence comes from Hyphomicrobiales bacterium, assembly GCA_003152455.1. Lineage (GTDB taxonomy): Bacteria > Pseudomonadota > Alphaproteobacteria > Rhizobiales > Xanthobacteraceae > Pseudolabrys. The sequence goes on along the minus strand of PMAF01000237.1, from coordinate 23,850 downwards.
GCGCGGCGATGAGCGTCGAGCAAAGCAGGAAAGGCGAAACTCTGCGGCGTCTGCACCAGCCGCAAGGTCGTGCGGTCGATCGTCTTGTCGACCATGCCGGCGGCGTCGATCGTCTTGACCGTATCGGTGACCGGTAGCGCCGGTATGGCCGCTCCGCTGCGTTCGGCCGCCGCGATAGCGCGCTCCACCAGGCCGGCGCTCGCGAACGGCCGCGCCGCGTCATGGATCAGGACGATATCGGGCTTGTGGGAGGCGAGGGCCTCGAGCCCGGCGCGGACCGAGCCCTGCCGGGTGGCCCCGCCGAATACCGGCGCAAGAAGATCGAGACCAGCAACCGAAGAGCGGAACATCTCGACGTCTTCTGGATGGATGACCGACTGTACAATATTGATCTCTGGGTGTTCCAAGAGCATGAGGAGGCTCTGCCGGATCATCGGCTTGCCACCGATCGGCCTGAATTGCTTGGGCAGATCGCCGCCTACGCGCGAACCCCGTCCCGCGGCGACAAGTACGACTGCGACACCCGCCATGCGATTGATGCTCCTTGGTTCCGGCTTGCCTTTAGCGCGTTCCTGTTGCAGCGGGAATGGATTAGCGCGCGCGGCCGGCGTTTAAGCATGAACAACTTTTTGCAGTGCAGCACTTGCGCCCTATGTCAAAATGGCTAAACTCTGAGCAATGAAAGGTACCGCCTAAATGCTAGGCAGTCAGCCCTTACGGGGCGAAATCAATCAAATGGCAGGCGGTTCTCTGCAGATCGGACCTGTGAAGGTGCCGAACCGTGTGATTTTGGCGCCTATGTCGGGCATTACCGACGCGCCCTTCCGCCGGCTCGCGGAACAGCACGGCGCGGGATTGGTGGTCTCGGAAATGACCGCCAGTGCCGGCTTGGCGCAGGGCGAGCGTGAGGCACGCGTGCGCAGCGAGGGACAGGGCGTCGGTATTCACGTAGTGCAACTCGCCGGCTGCGAGGCCCGATGGATGGCGGAAGGCGCCCGCATCGCCGAGGCTCAAGGTGCACACATCATCGACATCAACATGGGTTGCCCGTCCAAGCAGGTCACCAATGGCGCGGCNNTGGCACGCCGCGCGCAGGCCGCAGGGGTTTGCATGATTACGGTGCATGGCCGCACCCGCTGCCAGTTCTACGAGGGAAGCGCGGACTGGTCGGCTGTGCGCGCGGTCAAGCAGGTAGTATCGATCCCGGTTGTCGTAAATGGCGACATTCGATCATATGACGACGCCGAACAGGCACTCGCCGCCTCGGGCGCCGACGCCGTGATGATCGGCCGCGCCGCGCAGGGTCGTCCCTGGTTTCCCGGACACGTGGCGCGCTATCTCGCGACCGGCCGGCGCGAGCGCACGCCGCCACTCGAACAGCAATTCACGCTAATCGACACGCTCTACGACGAGATGCTCGCCCATCATGGGTTGGCGATTGGCCGGCGCCATGCGCGCAAACACTTAGCTTGGGCGCTCGATTCCGCGGCAGCGACCGCCGGCGTGTCGACTGATCTCCTCAAAGACCACCGCAGCCGCGTGCTTACTGCCGAAGAGCCGGCTCAGGCGCATCGTTTGCTCGCCGACGCCTACGACGCATTCGCATGGAGGGCCGCCGCATGAGCCGGGCGCACGCCGTCTCCGCTACCGCCCATTCGCCGGCCGACGCGGTGATGAACGCATTGCCGCATCCCGTCATCATGGTGGCTCCCGACGGCAGGATCGCAGACGCCAATGTCGCCGCCGAGCAATTCTTCGAGGCGTCGACTCCCGTGTTGCGCCGGCACATGTTGCGTGACCTAGTGCCGTTCGGCTCGCCCTTGCTCGCGCTGATCGATCAGGTTCGCCAGCGTGGCGCAGCGGTGAATGAATACAAAGTGGATTTGGCGACCCCGCGCAATCCGGGCGAACGCCTGGTCGACCTGCACGTGGCGCCACTGCCCGAATATACCGACCACGTCGTCGTGATGCTGCAGGAGCGCACCATCGCCGACAAAATGGACCGTCAACTCACCCATCGCGGCGCCGCCCGCTCGGTGATCGCGCTTGCCGCAATGCTCGCGCATGAAATCAAGAATCCGCTGTCGGGCATTCGCGGGGCCGCCCAACTGCTCGAACAGTCGGCCGGCGACGACGACCGTTCGCTCACCAAACTGATTTGCGACGAAACCGACCGCATCGTGAAGCTGGTCGACCGCATGGAAGTGTTCGCGGACGAGCGGCCGGTCGAACGCGAACCGGTCAATATTCACGTGGTACTCGATCACGTGAAACGGCTCGCGCAAACCGGCTTTGCCCGGCACATCAAATTCGTCGAGGATTACGATCCCTCGCTGCCGCCGATCCTCGCCAATCGCGACCAACTGGTTCAAGTCTTTCTCAATCTGGTGAAGAACGCCTGCGAGGCCATCGGCGAAGGGGCCATCGACGGCGAAATCCAGTTGACCACGGCATTCCGGCCGGGCGTGCGGCTGGCGGTGCCGGGCAGCAAAGCGCGCGTTTCGCTGCCGCTTGAGTTTTGCGTGAAAGACAACGGGCAGGGCGTGCCGGAAGACCTCATGCCGCATTTGTTTGATCCGTTTGTCACCACAAAACAGAGCGGAAGCGGGCTTGGGCTCGCCTTGGTGGCGAAGATCGTGGGCGATCACGGGGGCATCATCGAATGTGAATCGCAGGCGCGGCGGACGACCTTTCGCGTGTTGATGCCGATCTACAGCGGCGACGACGCCGTAGCCGAAGACGCGCCGTCAGTACAGAGCCCGTGAGGTAAACACGATGCCGACGGGAAGCATATTGGTTGCCGATGACGATGCCGCTATCCGCACCGTCCTCAATCAGGCCCTCTCGCGCGCGGGCTACGAGGTGCGCTCCACGGGCAATGCCGCGACGCTCTGGCGCTGGGTCAGTCAAGGCGATGGCGACTTGGTCATTACCGATGTCGTTATGCCGGACGAAAACGCATTCGATCTGATTCCGCGCATCCGCAAGGCGCGACCCGATCTGCCGATCATCGTCATGAGCGCGCAGAATACTTTCATGACCGCGATCCGTGCGTCCGAGCGCGGCGCCTACGAATACCTGCCGAAGCCGTTCGATCTGAAGGAACTCATCGCGATCGTCGGACGCGCGTTGTCGGAACCGAAAGAGAAACGCCCGGCGAGCGCAAAGAGCGAAGAATTCGATAGTATTCCTTTGGTCGGCCGCTCGCCCGCGATGCAGGAAATCTATCGCATGCTCGCCCGACTGATGCAAACCGATCTCACGGTGATGATCACCGGCGAATCGGGTACCGGCAAGGAACTGGTCGCGCGCGCTCTGCATGACTATGGCAAGCGCCGAAGCGGGACGTTCGTCGCCATCAACATGGCGGCGATTCCGCGCGACCTGATCGAATCGGAATTGTTCGGACACGAGAAAGGCGCCTTCACCGGCGCCAATTCACGCAGTGCCGGCCGCTTTGAGCAGGCCGAAGGCGGTACGTTATTCCTGGACGAGATCGGCGATATGCCGATGGAAGCGCAGACCCGCCTGTTGCGCGTGCTGCAACAGGGCGAATACACGACGGTCGGCGGGCGTACGCCGATCAAAAGCGATGTCCGCATCATCGCTGCCTCCAACAAGGAACTGCGGGTGCTGATCCAGCAGGGCCTGTTCCGCGAAGATCTATTCTTCCGCCTCAACGTCGTACCGCTACGGCTGCCGCCTTTGCGCGAACGCAGCGAGGATGTGCCGGACCTGATCCGCCATTTCTTCGCCCAGGCGCAGCGCGAAGGCTTGCCGCCCAAGCAGGTCGACCAGGCCGGCCTCGACCGCCTCAAACGCCATCGCTGGCCGGGAAATGTACGCGAACTTGAAAACTTGGCGCGCCGCCTTGCGGCCCTCTATCCGCAGGAGACCATCACGGCGGCGGTGATCGAGGCTGAACTGGCGCAGCCGGCGCTGCCGGTGAACTCCGATGAACCGCGTCCGGACGAAAGTCTCAGCGCCGCGGTGGAACGGCATCTGACCTCGTATTTCTCCGGATTCGACGACGGGCTGCCGCCCGCCGGTCTCTATCACCGCGTGTTGCGTGAAATAGAATATCCATTGCTGACAGCAGCCCTTGCGGCGACCCGCGGCAACCAGATCCGCGCCGCCGACCTGTTGGGGGTCAACCGCAATACTCTGCGGAAGAAAATCCGCGACCTCGACATCCAGGTTTTTCGCGGAAGCTGACCGCGCGGGCTTCAGCCAAGTGCGGCTATTGCGCCGCGTTTTTGTCGCAATTCTGCAACATTGTTGTATAAAAGCATCAGTGCCGGGAGGGGCAGGCCTCTTCCCACACGTCCTTTATGGGCCGTCCAGGCCCGCACCATCCGCTGCCAGGGGTCAATGAGCGCAGATCAGGCTACCAGCGCCGAGACCGCGCTTGTCGCTCCGCAAAGCAAGCGGGGGAAAGCAAGGATGCTCGGGCCGATCGCGGTTGGCCTTGCCCTGTTGTCGGCCTTCACCACTTTTATCGTCCTCGCCGACTTCACTCCGATTTTGCCGACCCACGACGTCGTCGTCACGCTGCTGCTGGTGAACGCAACGACGGTGCTGCTGCTGCTCGGCGTAATCGTGCGAGAGGTTTGGCAGGTGGTGCAGGCCCGCCGCACCGGACGGGCAGCCGCGCGGCTGCATGTACGCATCGTCGGCTTATTCTCCATCATCGCCGCGGCGCCGGCGATCCTAGTGGCGATCGTAGCGAGTGTAACACTCGACCGCGGCCTCGACCGGCTATTCTCGACCCGCACGCGCGCCGCCATCGTGAATTCACTGGTTGTGGCGGAAGCCTATCTGCGCGATCATGCGCAGATCGTTCGATCCGATATCATGCTGATGGCGACCGACATTTCGCGCGCCAAGCCGGTCTTCCAGCAAGACCGTGACAAGCTGCCGCAATATTTGACCTTCCAGGCGTCGGTGCGCGGGCTGGCGGCAGCAATCGTTATCGACAAGGATCTCAATGTCATTGCGCGCGCCGACCTCAAGGTGAACCAGACCTTCGCGATGCCGCCGCGCGACGCGCTGCCAAAAATCGGCGAGACCGATCCGCAATTGGTATTGCTGCCGGATACCAATTACGTCGCGGCGGTCGTCAAACTGCACAATTACGACGACGATTATCTTTATGTGACCCGACTGCTCGATCCGAACGTGGTGCCGCAATTGCAGGCCACCCGCGAAAGCGTGAACGAATATGCCGCTATCGAAGCGCGCCGCCTCGGCGTGCAGATAGCGTTCGCGCTGATGTACACCGTCATTGCGCTCACCGTCCTGTTATCGGCGGTATGGGTCGGATTAGATTTCGCCAACCGTCTGGTGGCGCCGATCCGGCGCCTAATCGGTGCCGCCAATGTCGTGTCCACCGGAAATTTGCATGTCCGCGTGCCGATCCGCCAATCGGAAGGCGACCTCGCGCAGCTCGGGGAAACGTTCAATCGCATGACCCAGGAATTGCGCAGCCAGCGCGACGATATCATGGGCGCGCGCGACCTTATCGACAGTCGGCGGCGTTTCACCGAAGCCGTACTGGCCGGTGCCAGCGCCGGCGTGATCGGCGTGGATGGCAATGGTTGCGTGAGCATCCTTAACCGCTCGGCGGAAAAACTGATTGGCCGCACCGAGCCGGAGACGCTTGGCCGGTCATTGGCGGAGGTTTTTCCTGAGCTTGCGGATTTTATGGCGGCGGCTCGATCGGGCACCCGCACACAAGACCAGGTGACGATCACCCGCAACGGCCGCGAGCGAAACCTGTCGGTGCGCATCACCAGCGAGCAATCGGGCGAAACCGACCATGGCTATGTCGTGACGCTCGACGACATCACCGAATTGGTTGCCGCGCAGCGGACGTCCGCCTGGGCGGATGTGGCGCGCCGCATCGCGCACGAAATCAAGAATCCGCTTACGCCCATCCAGTTGTCGGCCGAGCGCATTCGTCGAAAATACGGAAAGCTGATCGGTGAAGACCGGTCGGTATTCGATCAGTGCACCGACACCATTATACGCCAGGTCGACGACATCCGGCGGATGGTCGACGAGTTCTCCCGCTTTGCGCGCATGCCGAAGCCGGTGATTGCCACCGAGGACTTGGCCGACACCGTGCGACAGGCCGTGTTCCTCATGCGCGTCGGCAATTCGGAAATCGACATCGACGCGGAGATCGGCGAGGATCCGATGCCGGCGCGTTTCGACCGGCGTTTGATGTCGCAGGCCCTCACCAACCTCATCAAGAATGCCAGCGAGGCGATCACCGCCGTGCCGCCGACCGAACTTGGCAAAGGCTCGATCCGGGTCTTTGCCGGGCGCGAAGGCGACGACGTCGTCATCGATGTGGTCGACAACGGCATCGGCTTGCCGAAAGAAAACCGCAGCCGCCTGCTTGAGCCCTATGTCACGACGCGCGAGAAGGGCACCGGCCTCGGCCTCGCCATCGTCGGCCGTATCGTCGAGGATCACGGCGGGAGCATCGAACTACGCGACGCCGCCGACAAAATCCCCGGTCAACGGGGCGCCTGGGTGCGCGTGCGGTTCGCCGCAGCCGGCAACGCGGAAGCCGCCGCGTCTGAGCGACAGAACACCATGAACGGGTCGTAGGCATGTCCGCAGATATTCTCATTGTCGATGACGAGGCCGACATCCGCGATCTGGTGGCCGGAATCCTGCAGGACGAGGGCTACGACGCGCGCACCGCGCGCAACAGCGATGACGCCCTGGCGGCCATCGTGGCGCGCAAGCCGAACCTCGTTTTCCTCGACATCTGGCTGCAGGGCAGCAAGCTCGATGGCCTGCAATTGCTCGATATCATCAAACAAGAACACCCCGAGGTGCCGCTGGTGATGATCTCCGGCCACGGCAACATCGAAACCGCGGTCGCCGCCATCAAACACGGCGCGTATGATTTCATCGAAAAGCCATTCAAGGCCGACCGCCTGGTGCTGGTGGCCGAGCGCGCGCTCGAGACCTCGCGGCTCAAACGCGAGGTCAAGCAGCTCAAGCAGATGGCGCCGCAGCCGGCCACACTGATCGGCCGCTCCGCGGCCATCGCGCAACTGCGCCAGACCATCGAGCGGGTAGCGCCGACCAACAGCCGCATCCTGATCGTCGGGCCGTCGGGCGCGGGCAAGGAACTGACCGCGCGCACGATCCATCAATCGTCCGGCCGTGCCAAAGGGCCCTTCATCGTGATCAATGCCGCCGCGATTACGCCCGAGCGCATGGAAATCGAATTGTTCGGCGTCGATCGCTCCAACGACTCGGAAGACCGCAAGCCGGGCGCGCTGGAAGAGGCGGATGGCGGCACGCTGTTCCTCGACGATGTGGCTGAATTGCCGCGCGAAACGCAGAATAAGATATTACGCGTTTTGGTCGATCAGACGTTCCAACGGGTCGGCGGCAACAGCAAGGTCGCGGTCGATGTCCGTATCATGTCGTCAACCGCGCGAAATCTCGAGGCCGAGATCGCGGACGGAAGGTTCCGCGAGGACCTTTATCATCGCCTGTCGGTGGTGCCGATCCGCGTGCCGCCCTTGGCCGAACGGCGCGATGACATACCCGATCTGGTGGAATATTTTATGGATCAGATTTCGCAGGTCACCGGCTTGCCGCAACGCCGGATCGGCGAAGATGCCATGGCGGTGCTGCAATCGCATAACTGGCCGGGCAACGTGCGTCAGCTTCGCAACAATATCGAACGCTTGATGATCCTGGCGGGCGGCGACCCGAATGCCGTGCTCAACGCCAGCATGCTGCCGCCCGACGTCGGCTCGATGGTGCCGCAGATGCCGAACGGCAATGGCGGCGAGCATCTGATGGGTTTGCCATTGCGCGACGCGCGCGAGGTGTTCGAGCGCGAATATCTGGTGGCGCAGATCAGCCGCTTCGGCGGCAACATCTCGCGTACCGCCGAGTTCGTCGGAATGGAGCGCTCGGCGCTGCACCGTAAGCTCAAAGCGCTTGGGATAGGCTAGTCCATTTCCATGTCGCGCATTGCCTACATCAATGGCCGCTACCTGCCGCGCAGCGCCGCCAAAGTCTCGGTCGAGGACCGCGGCTTCCAGTTCGCCGATGGCGTCTACGAAGTGTGCGAGGTGCGGGGAGGGCGTCTGATCGACGAGCGCCGTCACATGGCGCGGCTCGATCGCTCGCTCAACGAACTGCGCATCGCGCGCCCGATGTCGCCGGCGGCGCTCGCGATCGTGCTGCGAGAAACTGTGCGGCTCAACCGGGTACGCGACGGCATCGTCTACTTGCAGATTACCCGCGGCGAGGCGAGGCGGGATTTCGCGTTTCCGCCGGGTGGCACCACGCCCTCGATGGTGGCGATGGCGCGCAGCACCGACGTCGTTGGTCTCGAGCAATTGGCGGCAGACGGCATCGCCGTGGTGACCGTGCCCGACATCCGCTGGAGCCGCGTGGATATCAAGTCGGTGGCGCTGCTGCCGAACGTGCTGGCCAAGCAGGCCGCCCGCGACCGGGATGCGCGCGAGGCTTGGCTGGTCGACGCACACGGCCGGGTCACCGAAGGCGCCTCATCGAACGCCTGGATCGTCAGCCGCGACGGCAAGCTTATCACCCATCCGCTCGGCCGCGACATCCTGGCCGGCATCACGCGTTCGGTCGTGATCGACGTGCTCAAGGTGCAGGGGCTCGCGTTCGAGGAGCGGGCCTTCTCGGTCGAAGAAGCCTATGCCGCGCGCGAAGCGTTCGTAACCTCGGCGAGCCAGACCGTGTTGCCGGTGGTGAGCATCGACGGCCGTCCGGTCGGCAATGGCGCCCCTGGGCTGGTTGCCGGCGCTTTGCGACGTGACTACCATCGTCACGCCGAAATCGCATGATTTTGGCGCGGCAACTGCTGCCGTAAGCCGCTCGTAGCCGGTGGCATCCGGAATCTGTCATTGGCCCAAAAAGGCCGCCGCTGGACCATAAATATTTGTTATTTCAGCGCTTTGGTGGCCAACAGGCCAACTTGTGCTTGCACCCGGAGACCACCTGCCATCTAATAGCCATCTCTTGAGCCTGGCACCGCTTTTGCGTGGGGCTTAGCGGCACATGCGGCAGGACCCGCGTGTGCAGGACTTGGGCAACGAAGGTCTCGCGCGTAAGACGCGGGCAAAAAAATGGAACACGGCCATGGCAGCCGAACGTGCGCAAAATCTGCAGGACACTTTCCTCAATCACGTCCGCAAAGCAAAAATTCCGCTGACCATTTTCCTGGTCAACGGCGTTAAATTGCAGGGCGTCGTGACATGGTTCGATAATTTCTGCGTTTTGTTGCGGCGGGATGGGCATTCCCAGCTCGTCTACAAGCACGCGATTTCGACCATCATGCCCGGTCACCCGATCCAGTTGTTCGAAGGCGGCGAAGAGCCGCCGGCTGGGGACAAGGCCTGATTGGAACAACGCCAGCGTGACAAACGCGCCGATCTCCTGACCCCGACGGCGTCGGGCACGGAGACCGGCCGCGCCATCGTGATCGAGCCGTGGCTCAAGCGCGAGGTGAGGGGCGAGGCCAGCCGCGCGCCGGCGGAGACGCGCACGCCCGAGGCTCGCCTCGAAGAAGCCGCCGGACTGGCGCGCGCGATCGACCTCAATGTCGTGGAGCCGCGACTGGTCACGCTCAACCACGTGCGGCCGGCGACCTATGTCGGCACCGGCAAGGTCGACGAGATTGCAGGGCTGGTCAAAGGTCATTCCGCGTCTGTCGTGGTGATGGACTGCCCAATCTCCCCGGTGCAGCAGCGCAATCTCGAAAAAGCCTGGGGCGCGAAGGTCATCGATCGCACCGGATTGATTTTGGAAATCTTCGGCCGGCGCGCGCGCACCCGCGAAGGCGCGCTGCAAGTCGAGCACGCGCATCTCAATTATCAAAAAAGCCGCTTGGTCCGCTCCTGGACCCATCTTGAGCGCCAGCGCGGCGGCTACGGATTTCTCGGCGGCCCGGGCGAGACGCAGCTCGAAGCCGACCGGCGCGTGATCGAAGACCGCATCAAGCGCATCGAAGGTGAACTCGAGAAGGTCAAGCGCACCCGCAAGCTGCATCGCGACAGCCGCAAGCGGGTGCCTTATCCAATCGTGGCGCTGGTCGGCTACACCAATGCCGGCAAGTCGACGCTGTTCAATCGCATGACGGCGGCGAGCGTGCTGTCGGCCGATATGTTGTTCGCCACGCTCGACCCGACGCTGCGGGGCGTCGCGCTGCCGCACGGCAACCGCATCATTCTGTCCGACACCGTCGGCTTCATCTCCGACCTGCCGACCATGCTGGTGGCGGCGTTCCGCGCCACGCTGGAGGAGGTGATCGAGGCCGACGTCATCCTGCACGTGCGCGATATGTCGCACGAGGATTCCGCAGCGCAGTCGCACGATGTCGAAAAGGTTCTTGCCGAGCTCGGTATTGAGACGGCCGATCCCCGGCTGGTCGAGGTCTGGAACAAGATCGACCGGCTCGACGGCGATGCCCGCGCGCGGCTGTTCAATCTGGCCGAACGGCAGCCGGAGACCCGGCGGCCGATTCCGGTATCGGCGTTGAGCGGAGAAGGGGTCGACCACCTGATCGCCGCGATCGAAGCGCGGCTGAACGAAAAGCGCCAAACCCTCGATTTGGCGATCGATCCGGCGGACGGCGCGGGGCTGAGCTGGCTCTACCGCCATGCGGAAGTGCTATCGAAGGACATGCGCGACGACGGGCGCCTGGCTGTGACGATCCGCGCCGATGCCGACAAAGCTGCGCGCGTGAGGGCGAAGTTCGGAATTTAATTGGCTCGTCTGCGAGGCGCCGCGCGAGTCTCAGCGCGCCATGGTTTCCGACAATTTGCGCGCCGCATCCTTGAGCACGGGCAGATGGGTCTTCGCCCGTTCGACATTGAATCGCACGCTTGGCGCGTGGCAGGCGACGGCCGCGATTACATCGCCGTCCAGCCCCATCACCGGCACCGCAATCGCCCCCATGCCGAGCAGGAATTCCTCGCGGTCGAGGCTATAGCCTTGCTGCGCAATCCGGCCGAGTTCGGCGTCGAATTCGGCGCGCGAGGTGATCGTATGCGGCGTGTAGGCGGGCAGGCCGACCGCGTCGGCGATGCGGCGCCGTTCGGCCGGTTTCATCGCCGCCAGCAGGATTTTGCCGCTCGCGGTGCAATGGATCGGCACGTGCGATCCAATCTCGAAATGCAACCGCAGCGGCCAGCGTGACTCCACACGGTCGAGGTAGATCACTTCCTGGCCGGCAAGGGTCGCGAAGTTGCAGGTTTCGCCGATGGCATCGACGAGCGCCTTCAGGATTTGGTGACGCTCCGCGGTGAGACCCGAGCGCAGGACGTTAAATCCGCCGCGCAGGAGACGTGCGCCCGGCGTATAGCGCCGGCCGGCCGGCTCGCGCGCCAGATAGCCGCTGCGCTCAAGTTGTTGGCAAAGCCGGTGCGTGGTGGCCTTCGGCAGCTCCAGCAGCGCGCAAAGTTCGGGCAGCGCGAGGGGCCGTTCGGACGCGGCGATTGTTTCCAGAAGTTGCAACGCACGCGTCACCACCGCGCTACCGTCGGGCCTGGCCGGTGTCCCAGGCAGAATCGATTTGCGTTCCATTGGCGGCGGTCTCCCTAGAAAAAGTTCTGACATCCTGTGTAATCCCGGGAATTCATCCCGCAGTATGGGACATTTCATCTCAAATTTCATTGACTAAAAAACGGGCCGCCAGCACCATTTCCTAGGGGGAATGTGGGGCATGCGCGGTTTGGAAACCGAATTCGACTACGTAGTGGTGGGCGCGGGCTCATCCGGGTGTGTGCTCGCCAACCGTTTGAGCGCTAACGGCAGCGTGCGCGTCGCGGTCATCGAGGCGGGGCCGCGCGACAGCAGTTTCTGGATTCACCTGCCGATCGGCTACGGCAGGACGATGTGGGATCCGGTCGTTAATTGGAAATTCGAAACCGAGCCCGAGCCCAACATGGTTGGGCGCCAGATTTATTGGCCGCGCGGCCGCGTGCTCGGCGGATCGAGTTCGATCAACGGCCTCATCGTTATTCGGGGGCAGCATGAGGACTACGACCGCTGGGCACGCAACGGCGCCAGCGGCTGGTCGTGGAACGAGGTGCGGCCATATTTTATCAAGATCGAAAGCAATGCCGATCTTGCCGGCGACCAATTGCATGGCAGCAGCGGTCCGTTGCCCGTTTCAAGCATCGGCCGCCGCCACGAATTGATCGAAGCCTTTATCGCCGCGGGTGAGGCGAATGGCGTGGCGCGCACGGAGGATTTTAACGGCCGCGCGCAGGAAGGCGCGGGGGTACTTCCAGCTCACCACCCGCAACGGCTGGCGTATGTCCGCGGCGGACGCCTATCTAAGGCCCGCCACAAAGCGTGCCAATGTCAGCGTGCTCACCGACACGCAGGTCCTGCGCATCCTGTTCGATGGCAGGCAGGCCATCGGTGTTGCTTGCCGTACCGGCGAGACAACCCGCGTCGTCAAGGCGCGCCGCGGCGTGATTTTGTCGGCGGGTGCCATCCAATCGCCGCAGCTCTTAATGCTGTCGGGCATCGGACCGGCCAAGCATTTGCAGGAACACGACGTGCCGGTTCTGATCGACCGGCCATCGGTCGGACAAAATCTGCAGGACCATTTGCAGTTCCGCCTGATCTATCGATGCGCGAAGGCGATCACGACGAACGACGCGCTACGCACGCTCTGGGGCCGCGCCAAGCTCGGTCTGGAATGGCTGCTGTTCCGCACCGGCGCGCTCGCCGTCGGTATCAATCAAGGCGGGATGTTCGCGCGCCTGATGGCGAATGCGAAGACGCCCGACATCCAGTTCCACGTCGCCACGCTCAGCGCCGACATCGCCGGCGGCAAAGTGCACGATTTCCCGGGTTTCACGCTCTCGGTCTGCCAATTGCGCCCGGAAAGCCGCGGCCACATCGCCTTGGCCTCATCCGATCCGATGGCGCGGCCGCGCATTTTTGCCAACTATTTGGCGACCGCGACCGACCGTGACTACGCCGTGCAGAGCATCGGTTTCGCGCGCAAGCTCGCGGGGACCCCACCGCTCGCCGATCTTGTTGAGGCGGAAGTAACGCCTAGCCCCGGTGTGCGCACGGAGGGCGAGGTGCTCGATTTTGCTCGGCGCAACGGTGCCACCATTTTCCACCCCTCTGGAACCTGCCGCATGGGCTCGGACGAAGACGCCGTCGTCGACCCGCGCCTGCGCGTGCGCGGTGTCGCCGGCCTGTGGGTGGTCGACTGTTCCATCATGCCGACGCTCGTTTCCGGAAACACCAACGTTCCCGCGATGATGATCGCGGAAAAGGCCGCCGACATGATCTTGGAAGATAACGAAGAACAACATCTAGGGAGAACGTCATGGCAAGCTCAACCTTATCGGATCGCGATCTGAGGCGTGTCGTCGCTGCCAGTCTGATCGGCGCCACCATCGAGTGGTACGATTTCTTCCTCTACGGCACCGTCGCCGGCATCGTGTTCAACAAGCTCTATTTCCCCGCCAAAGATCCGCTGATCTCGATCCTGCTTGCCTACACGACCTTCGCGGTCGGCTTTCTGGCGCGTCCGCTCGGCGGCGTGATTTTCGGTCATTTTGGCGACCGCATCGGTCGCAAGAGTATGCTGGTGCTAACATTGATGGTGATGGGCGTCGCCACGGTCCTGATCGGCCTGTTGCCGACCTATCAGCAGATCGGCGTTGCCGCGCCGATCCTGCTGCTGGTGCTGCGCGTGCTGCAAGGCATCGGCCTCGGCGGTGAGTGGGGCGGGGCAGTCTCGATGACCTATGAATACGCGACCGAAGACAAGCGCGGGCTGTACGCGAGCTTCCCACAGATTGGATTGTCGATCGGACTGTGTCTGAGCGCCGGCATCGTCGCTCTGGCGTCGAGCCTGCCCGAGGATCAGTTCCTCGCCTGGGGTTGGCGCGTCGGATTCTTGATCAGCATCGTGCTGGTGATCGTCGGCCTCTACATTCGCTTGCGCATCATGGAGACGCCGGAATTCACCCGGCTGAAAGCGCAAGGGCAGGAGGTACGCATTCCGTTCATGAGCATGCTGCGGGAATATCCTCGCAATATCTTGCTCGGCATGGGCGCGCGCTATATCGACGGCGTGTTCTTCAACGTGTTCGCCGTGTTCAGCATCGCCTACCTCGTCAACACGGTGCACATCAATCGCACGACCGCGCTATGGGGCGTCTTCGCCTCGGCGTTGGTGATGATCGCGTTCATCCCGCTGTTCGGTCATCTTTCCGACAAGTGGGGCAGGGGCAAGACCTACGCCATCGGCTCGATCCTGCTGGCCATATCGGTGTTTCCGGCGTTCTGGTTGATGAGCGGCGGCAATATCGTCGCCATCTTCATCGGCATGGTGATCCCGTTTGGGCTCGTCTATGCGATGTGCTACGGGCCCGAAGCCGCGCTGTTCTGCGATCTGTTCGATGCCCGCGTACGCTATACCGGCATCTCGTTCGTGTATCAGTTCTCCGGAATCTTCGCGTCGGGCATTACCCCGATCGTCGCCACCTATCTGATGGCCGCCAACGGCAATCAGCCCTGGTATCTCTGCGCCTATGTGGTGTTCGCCGCGTTGGTGAGCGCCGCATCGGCGGCCGCGATCAAGGGCACGGCATCGCATCCATCGAGCGTGGCGGTGGCCACCGCCTAGGGGCGGGAGCTTTACCTTTCGGCGGAGGCGGCTTTCTCGGCCGCCTTCGCTTCGTCCCAGAGCGCATCCATCTCGGCCAGCGTGGCGTCTTTGGGGGCCTTGCCGCGCGCGGCCAAAGCGCGTTCGATCGCCGCGAAACGGCGTTCGAACTTCAGGTTGGTTTGCCGTAGAACATCTTCCGGATCGGCGGCTAGATGGCGGGCGAGGTTGACCACCGCGAACAGAAGATCGCCAACTTCGGCCGCCGCTTTGGATCTGTCGGGACCATCGAGCTCGGCTTCGATTTCGTCGGCTTCCTCGCGGATTTTGGCGAGAACGGCGCGCGGATCGTTCCAGTCGAAGCCGACGCGGCCGGCTTTGTCCTGCAGCTTCAGGGCGCGAGTTAACGCGGGCAGGTTGACCGGCACCCCGGCCAGAGCGCCGCTCGGCTTAGCCTCGCCGTGATCGGCCTTCGCTTCGGCTCGCTCTTGCGCCTTGATGCGCTCCCACAGCCCTTTGACCGCCTCGGCGGTGCGGCCGTCGGCCTCCGCGAAGACATGCGGATGGCGTCGCACCAATTTGGCGGTGACAGTCTCGACCACGTCGCCGAAATCGAAGGAACCTTGTTCCTCGGCCATCCGGGCATGAAAGGCGACCTGGAGCAGAAGGTCGCCGAGTTCGTCCTTAAGGTCGGCGAGATCGCCGCGGGCGATGGCATCGGCGACCTCGTAGGCTTCCTCCAGCGTATAGGGCGCAATCGTCCGGAACGTCTGCTCAAGGTCCCACGGGCAGCCGCTGCCGGGCGTGCGCAAGGCCGCCATGATCTCGATTAGCCGGGCAATGTCGCGGGATGGCTTCATGGGCGCGAGGCTCGCTGCGGCTGGAGAAACCGACCGTAACAAAGCCCGCCCCATGCTGCGACTATTGACGCGTGATTCGCATAAGACATATTATGGAATATCCAAAACCAGTATTTTAGGGCCTTTAGAAGCCTCTATATCAAGGAGATAGAGCCGGAAGCTGATAACTCAATTTACGCAGCGAAGGTCATCCCGTCATAGCCCGGCTCGACGCCGGATGGCAGGCTGGCCCGCAGTGACGCGTAATCCATATCGCTGTGCAGATTGGTCAGGATCGCCCGCTTTGGCTTCACGCGCGCAATCCACTCCAGCGCTTCATCGAGATTGAAATGGCTTGGGTGCGGCGGCTTACGCAGGGCATCCACGATCCACAGGTCAAGCCCTGCCATCGCCGCCAGGCTGCCCGCAGGCAGACTCTTGATATCGGCGGAATAGGCCACATTGCCGAAGCGGAAGCCGAGAGATGGGATATCGCCGTGGTCTTGCAGGATGGGCAGCGCGGCGATCGCGCCACCTTGCCCGTCGACGGTGACCACGTGGCCAGGCGCCAGCCGGTGCTCGGTCACGATCGGCGGATACTCGCTGCCGGGCGGCGTCATGAAACAATAGCCGAAGCGGGCGTGCATGGCGCGCGACGTCGCCTCGTCGAGATAGACGTCCACGCGGCGCCGCTTATGCACGAACAGCGGACGCAGATCGTCGATGCCGTGGGTGTGGTCGGCATGCTCGTGGGTAATCAGTACGCCGTCGAGCCAATCGACCTGCGCCTCGAGCAATTGCTCGCGGCAGTCGGGCGTGCAGTCGACCAGGACACGCGTGCCGCCGTTCGCGCCGGCGCGCTCGACCAGCAAGCTGCAGCGCCGCCGGCGGTTCCTTGGATTGTTCGGATCGCAGGAGCCCCAGCCGAGCGCGACACGCGGCACGCCCATGGACGAGCCGCAGCCGAGGATGGTGAACTTAAGCGTCATGCGGCGTCGGCCAATTGGCGTGGCACTTTGCTGAACAACCGGAAGAAATTCTCCGTCGTCTGGCTCGCGATTTCGTCCGCCGTCACGCCACGGGTTTCCGCTAAAACTTTAGCGGTTTCTACCACGAAAGCCGGCTCGTTGCGTTTGCCGCGATACGGCAGCGGCGCCAGATAAGGCGCGTCGGTCTCGACCAGAATGCGGTCGGCCGGAAGCTCGCGCGCGATGTCGCGCAAGTTTTGCGAGTTCTTGAAGGTAAGGATGCCGGTGAGCGAGACGTAGTGGCCTAAGGCGATGGCGCGCATCGCCAAGTCGCGGCCGCCGGTGAAACAATGCAGAATGGCCGGGAAGGCACCCTTCCCGCTTTCATCTTCCAGAATCCGCGCCATGTCGGCGTCGCAGTCGCGCGCATGGATCACCAGCGGCAGCTCCGTTTCGCGCGCCGCCGCAATATGCTGACGAAGGCTCGTAGCCTGCGCCTCGCGCGGACTGTTGTCGTAGTGATAATCGAGCCCCGCCTCGCCGATCGCCACGATTCTCGGATGCTGCGCCAGCGCGATCAGCGTCTCCGCGTCGATATCCAATTCCTCGTGCGCGTTGTGCGGATGGGTGCCGACCGAGCAGAACACGTCGGGATATTTCTCGGCAATCGCAAGCACCTGCGCATGTTTTTTGACGCGGGTCGAAATCGTGACCATGCGCCGGATGCCGGCGGCGCGCGCCCGCGCCACCACGGCGTCGAGCTCGCTTGCGAAATCCGGAAAATCCAGGTGGCAGTGGCTGTCGACCAACATTTTCAAGCCTTCGCCTCCGGCTGGACATAACGCGGGAACACGGGCGACGGCGGCGGCAGCTTGCTGCCGGCAGCTATGCGTTTGGTGCCGCTAAGCTCGTAGAAGCCCCGTTCCTCGGGCCGAACACCGAGAAGCTCGAGAAGTTTCGCGGCCGAGGACGGCACAAACGGCTGAGCCATGATAGAAACGCATCGCAACACTTCTGCGGTGACGTAAAGCACGGTCCCTTGCCGCTTCGGATCGGTCTTGGCGAGCGCCCAGGGCGCCTCGGAGGCGAAGTAGCGGTTGGCGTCCGCCACCACCGCCCAGACCGCGTTAAGCACCTGGTGCAGCGCCTGCGTCTTCATGTGCTCGCGCGCGATGCCGATCATGGCGTCGGCGGCGACCAGTATCGTCTTGTCGGCGTCGCTGAAGGCGCCCGGCTCCGGCAGCACGCCGCCGAAGGCCTTGGCCACCATCGACAGCGAGCGCTGCGCCAGATTGCCGAGGTCGTTGGCGAGATCGGCGTTGATGCGATTGACGATCGCCTCGTGGCTGTAATTGCCGTCCTGCCCGAACGGGATCTCGCGCAGGAAGAAAAAGCGCAACGGATCGACGCCGTAGGCATCCGCCATGGTGAAGGGATCGACCACATTGCCGACCGATTTCGACATCTTCTCCCCGCGGTTGAACAGGAAGCCGTGCGAGAAAATGCGTTGCGGCACTTCGAGACCGGCCGACATCAGGAAGGCCGGCCAATAGACCGCGTGGAAGCGCACGATGTCCTTGCCGATGACGTGCAGCGCCGCCGGCCAGTAGCGCTTGAACTTCTCGCTCTGGTCGTTCGGGAAGCCGACGCCGGTGATGTAATTGGTCAGGGCGTCGACCCACACATACATGATGTGCTTGTCGGCGCCTGGCACGCGGATGCCCCAGTCGAAGGTGGTGCGCGATATCGAGAGGTCCTGCAGGCCGCCGCGCACGAAACTGGCGACTTCGTTGAGCCGCTCCTTCGGCAGCACGTAATTAGGCCGCTCGAACAGCTTGAGCAGTCTGTCCTGGTAGGCCGACAGGCGGAAGAAGTAACTCTCCTCCTCCACCCATTCCACCGGCGTGCCGGTCTTGGACGACACCCTCACCTTCTGTTCGTTCAGGTGGGTCTCGTCCTCGCCGTAATAGGCCTCGTCGCGCACCGAATACCAGCCGGCATATTTGTCGAGATAGATGTCGCCATTCTTCTCCATCCGGCGCCAGATTTCCTCCGACGAGCGGTGGTGGCGCTCCTCGGTGGTGTGGATGAAGTCATCGTTCGAGCACTCCAAGCGCTTCACCATGGCCTCGAACAGCGGCACGTTGCGGTCGCGCAGTTGCCGCGCGGTCAGGCCCTCGCGGGTGGCCGTCTGCTGCATTTTCTGGCCGTGCTCGTCGGTGCCGGTGAGGAAATAGACGTCGTAGCCGTCGAGCCGCATGAAGCGCGCGATGGCGTCGGTCGCGATCGCCTCGTAGGCGTGGCCGATATGCGGCGCGCCGTTCGGGTAAGAGATCGCGGTGGTGATGTAGTAAGGCGTTTTGGCCGGCATTTTCGACTTTATTGAAAGACGCGGATGGCGGGGGTCTGGCCCGGCCGTGAAAAGGCAAAGAGTAGGTATCAATCCATCGCCGCTTCGGCAAGCAAAGCGGCGGAGGTAAAAATCGAAGTATGTACGCGATATGAGCCGGTTATGCCGCGCGCGGCGCGAGCGGCCGGTGGTACATTTCGGCGTTTCGAAACATAAGCACCAATCGCTTTAGTTTAGCGGCTTAAGCCCTCATCTATTAATGCTTTCGGTCTAACTGAACGTCATTCTCAACCATTGGCATTCATGAATATGAGGGCGGCCCACGGACTCCCGGCAGCGGCTTTGCTTGAGCTTAAAGGCCTTCGCCTGACAAGCTCGGTAACCGATCGTGGAGCCCTCGCCATACTGCCTGGAACCGCGGGCGAGATGAAGATCGCCGTCGCGGTCGTGCTGATTTCAATTCTCGCCTTTGCCGGGGCCCTACCGGTTGCAAACGTGCCATTGCCACAAGTTACAGCATTCATTCCGAGTTATGAATCGGCGCTTGCGATCATCGATCTGGTGACGGCGATCTTGTTATTCGGCCGGGTCATTCGCCGTGGCTCGCGCGGCATGCTGGCATTAGGCTGTGGTTATCTATTCTGTGCGGCATTAATTGTTTTGCACGCTCTGTCTTTCCCCGGCGTGTTTTCCAAAAACGGTTTGCTCGGCGTCAACGATCAGACGACTGCCTGGCTCTATCTATTCTGGCATGCCGGTTTCCCGTTGTTCGTAATCGCCTACGGCTTGCTTCCGGAGCCGTACAGGTACTCTGTCTATCTCCAAAATCAGACCGGAAAAGCAATCGCATTCACCTCCGCCGGAGTCGTTGCAATCGTCGCCATATTGTTATGGCTTGCCACCGCCGGTCATGATTTTTTGCCGAAGATCATTGATGGCGGCAACTACGCGCTGCTGGTTACGACCGGCGCCAGCCCAATAGCCCTGGGGTTGAGCGCGCTTGCGCTGTTCGCGCTCTGGCGCCGTCCTAGAAAGACCGCGATCGATTTGTGGCACATGGTGGTCATGTCTGCATGGATTCTTGACGTGACGTTGAGCGCTGTCGTTACTTCTTCGCGCTACGATCTTGGCTGGTACGCCGGCCGTACTTACGGGCTTGTGGCGGCATGTTGCTTGCTCATCGTTCTCCTGTTCGAAATGAACCGGCTCCATGGCCGTCTGATGGATGCCCTGGCGATCGCCGGGACGCTGGAGGAATACCTGACGTTTCGGGCCGAAAACGATTCCCTGACCGGGTTGCCGAACCGCGCCCTGTTCTACGATCGCCTCGAAACGGCAATGACGCGCTGCCGGCGCAGCAAGAATCCGATGGCGCTGCTCTACCTCGACATCGACCATTTTAAGAAAGTCAACGACGGTTTGGGCCACGCCGCCGGCGATGAGCTGCTCCAGTCATTCTCCCAACGCCTGTTAAAATGCGTGCGCGCATCAGACACGGTGGCGCGGCTTGGCGGCGACGAGTTCCACCGTCATCCTGGAAAATATCGCCTCCCACGACATGGCGAGATCTGTCGTCGACAAGCTCATTCAAGCATTGCGCGCGCTCTATAGGCTCGGTTCTGACCAGATTCCGGCCAGCGCCAGCATCGGGCTCGCGTACTTTGGCGGTGAGGAACTCACCGCCGACGGACTGATCAAACATGCCGATGCGGCCCTTTACAAAGCCAAACACGCCGGTCGCGACCGTTACCGAGTCTTTGAGCCGGAAGCGGCCTGACGCGATCATCTTTTGGAAGCGGCCGCCGCGCATAGGCTTCCACAACGCTGTCGCTTAATCCCGTGAATTCGCCGCCCGCGCCGTTGAACAAAGCGCCGCGGTGCGCCATATACGCGGCGGACCAAATCACCCCCATCAGGAGCAGGAATGAGCGGTTTTCGAAGCCCCGACGTTTTGGAACGTCGCAATAACGCCGACGCCGTCAAAAAGGCGATGCTGGAGAAGTTTCGCGCGGTGACGCAGGACCCGGTCCTCGCCGAACAGCAGCGCGCCAAAAGAGTGGCATTGAGTGAGGCACGCGCGGCGCGCGCGGCCGAACGCGAAGCCGCCCGGAAAGTGCGTGAAGCAGAACTGGCCGCCGAAACCGCCCGGCTAGCCGAGTTCGAAGCGCAGGCGCAACGTGAGCGGGAGGCAGCCGAGGCTCTGCTCGCGGCCGAAAAGGCCGAACAGGAAGCCCAGCTCGCCGCCGAGCAGAAAGCCGCCCGCGATGCCCGCTACGTGGCCCGCAAGGCGGCCAAGAAGATGCGTCGGCGCGGCTACTAGCCACCGCCGGCGGCCGCTTTACTCCAGCATCTTCGGCACGCTTTCCTGCGCGTCATAGACGCAGACCTGCACCACCGGGTAGGCCTTCTTGATGGCTTTGCCGGCCTTCTCGGCGTCATCGAAGCCTTCGAAGGTCGCCTTAGTCTGTCGGTCGACCTGCAGCCGGAAGCGGCCCAGCGTCGGCCGGCTCTGGTCGACCTTCAAAACTACCTCTTCCGGGGCGGCCTTTTTTACCGTGATTTTCGCGTCCATACGTAAATACTCCTTCTCGGCGCGGACAGCTGCCCGATAGCAACCCGCCCCCTTGACCTATTTATATACTCGTTCCGCGTTATGCACCGCCCCGGCCGGGGCGGGCATGCACCGCAATAAAATTTAGAATTCCGTCATACGAATCGTTTAAGCTCTCTCGTCATGGCGGTTCGTCAGTTACGGATCGATCGGCAACTTGGGACTTCGGGGCCTGAACGTTCCCCGACGCCGGTTGCCCCGCCACCTTGCGCACAAACCCCTCTCATCCGGTTGCCGACGGTGACGCGCCCGCGCGCGCCCCGCCGGCGTGCGCGTTCACCCTGCAGTCCACCAGAAGGAGTCGGCCCTTGGGTAAGAATCTCAATCGAAAACGACGCCACCATGAGCGCCAGTTCGGATCCGCCGAGATCATAAATTTCCTGGACCCGAAATTCGAACATGAGCGCGCCCTACCCCCGATCAAAGCCCTCAACCCGACCCAAGCCGACTATCTCGACGCCCTTCGCAAAGCTTCCCAGGTAATTGTTCTCGGGCCCGCGGGCACCGGCAAAACCTGGCTCGCGGCCACCCACGCCGCCGACCTCTACCGCAACCGCCAAATCGATAAGATCATCCTCACCCGCCCCAACGTGCCGTGCGGGCGCTCGCTCGGCTATTTCCCCGGCACGCTGGAGGACAAATTCGCCCCCTGGGCGGTGCCGGTCGCCGAAGCCATCAAGGAGCGCATCGGCAAGGCGGCCTATGCGCTGGCGCTCAAGCACGGCGGCATCGAGCTGGTGCCGTTCGAGGTCATGCGCGGCCGCTCGTGGAAGAACGCCTTCGTGCTGCTCGACGAAGCGCAGAACGCGACACCGGCCGAGATCAAGACGTTTCTGACGCGCATCGGCGAAGACTGCACGGTCGTCATCAACGGCGACGTCAGCCAATGCGATCTCGACAGAGACAGCGGCCTGCGCACCGTCATCGCCATGATCGAGGCGCAGAAATTGGCGGTGCCGGTGATCGAATTCACGCGCGCCGACATCGTGCGCTCCGGCATCTGCGCCATGTGGGTGAACGCATTCGCGGAGGCCCAGATCTAACCGGCCGGCGGCTTACAACTTTTCGTCTTGCGGCCGGCGCGGTTCTGGCACACACAGGCCCCGCGCCCACGGATCCGCTTCGATGACCGCCCTGCAACGCTGGCTGTTCGCTTTGCTGCTCACCGCTTTGGCGGTGGCCGCCTGTTATCTGTGGATCGACCGGCCGCTCGCTTTGTTAGTGTACGCCCACAGCACGCAGCGCGAGAGCTTCGCGCGCCTCACCGACCTCCCCGACCCGCTCCTTCCACTCGCCGCCGCCGCGTTCGTGGCGTTCGGGCTTTGGGCGCTGGCCGGGCGGCCGCTGTCTAACCCGGGGGCGGCCGGCGTCCTTTGCAGCATCAGCCTCATCGTGGGCGAAACCACCAAGAGCCTGCTCAAATTCGTGTTCGGGCGGCTGTGGCCGGATACCTGGGTGCAGAACAACCCGTCGTTTCTCCACGACGGCGCCTATGGTTTCAATTTTTTTCACGGCGGCGCCGGCTATGCCTCGTTCCCGTCCGGGCATACCGCGGCGACCTGCGCCGTCATCTCGGTGCTTTGGATGCTTTATCCGAAGCTGCGGCCGCTCTATGCGCTGGCCGTCATGGCCGTCGCCGTCGGGCTGATCGGCGCCAATTATCACTTTCTCAGCGACGTGATCGCCGGCGGCTTCATCGGCACCTCGACCGGCTGGATGACGGTCGCGCTGTGGCAGGCGCGCGGACGCGCGCCCGCCGCAGGATAAGGCGCGCTAGGCCGCTATTTCCCGCACAGCTTGTCGAGCGAGTCGAGCGCCGCGCCAATGTCTTTGCCGTCCTTGGAATTCGCGTCCATGGTCTGCAGGCCTTCGCTCAGCGCGATATATTCCGGACCCAATTTCTGGCTCATGTCGTCCATCTTCTTGGACAATTCATCCACCTTTTTGGTGTCCTTCTTCTGGTCGGCCTGCTCGATCTGGTCGCCGAGCTTGGCGATATCGCAATAAATCTGGGTCTTCGCCTTGTCGCCGCTGATGATCGCGACGACCTTTTGCGCGTCCGCCTTGGTGACCTTTTTGGCGGGCGGATTTTGCGCCTGCGCGCAAAGCGGAATGGCGATAAACGTGAGTACGGCAGCGATCAATTTCAGTTTCATGGAAGCCCCCTGTGTTACCCGCGGTAAGAGTCAGTTTCGAAAGTCATGAAGCCCGCGCGATACGACGCATGAGGAGCATGACGGAAGCGGCGTAGAGGAAGGCACGCGCGGAGTCGATGGTAGCCTCGAAGTCTTTTGCCAGTCTCCGATTGCGCCCGATCCAAGCGAAGAACCGCTCTACGACCCAGCGCCGCGGGTTAACGACAAAGCCGACCTGATCGGGATTCTTGCGCACAATCTCGACCGCGATCAACGTAGCCTTGGCGACCT
>PMAF01000060.1 GCA_003152455.1 Hyphomicrobiales bacterium | reverse complement strand
GTCACAGCATCTTCACGCCGTAGTTACCCTCATGCGCGTGTCGAAAAATTGGGACCGGTTCAAATTAATGCTCGATATTGCCCATCCAAAGCGGAGTGACACGCTGCAATTGCCATTGAAGGCTGATTTTGAAACCGATCCGGTCCAGCGGAAAGAAGAGTCGCCCGGACTTAAACAACCATCATTGTTTGATTCACCTAACGGTTCTACCAGCGAGACTTTGCAGCCTTCTTTGCCGACTGGCTCCGCTGAGACGGCGTAAGTTTCGCGGCGCGGGCCTTTCCACCCTTAAGACCACCTTTGCGCCCCAGAGCCACGGCGGCAGGGTCCTTTCCCTGTTCCTCAGGCGTCGGCGGTCTGTCCTCCATCTGCCCGGTCGCAATGTCGATAATCAGTTTGCCGAGCTGGTTGGGGTCGCCGGGGCGTTTGGCTGTCTGCGCTGGTGGTTCCACAAGGGTGTAAAGCAGCAAATCACCGCCCTGTCGTGGCGGCAGGTTGACCATGCAGTATGGGCAAAATGCTTCCTCACGCCGTTTCTTCGGCTCGGTTTGGTGCTTAAGGAGAAGCTTCGCGCGGCAATTAGAGCATTGATAGTTTGAATCGTTAGCCATAGGGCGCTTGCGGGGATCACGCATTGCGTCTTTGCCTACGTTCTTCAAGCCACGTTTTCCCGCCCGTATTGATCCAATTCGACGCCTCTTCCTCTGAGGTCGCTTCAAAAAGTTCCTCGGAGTGGGTCCCTTCAAGCGTGGCCCATACGGACCACACAGAGACAGAGGGCACCTTTCTGATAGTCAATGTAGGCTCTTCGTGGGCCTTGGGGGCGTTATCAAAAATGTCAGTCATGCCATTGAATATGGCCCTCAACACTCTGTAGGCAAGCTTAATTCGGTTGCCTTAATTGACCTGACCCATTACCCGATCTCGATTACGTCAGCGCCTCGATCAGATCGACAAGGCGCGCCCGCAGTACCGAACTTTTGATCTTGCCAAAAGCCCGCGATTGCGACGCCGTAGGACGACGCCATGAAGCGCTGCATCGCCGCCATGTCAGGGTCGAGTTTACCAGTCTTCTGATTGCTCGGGTTGCATTGTCTGCATTGAACGCGATGGAGCCGCATTTTGCGGACCGGAAATGAAACGGGAAAAATGCATCTGTCCTATCTGAATGGGTAGGCAACGGTCTTTCCGCGTCGCCTAACCGGATAAAGAAGTCTACTGCAGTTCCGCTCGATTGCTTGGAAACTTCGCCAGCTTTGATCGATGGCCGCTGGCGGTGGCACACAAACCGCGCAAATGTCGAGTGAGCAACATCGAATTGATGTTTGAGAAGTCCGGTATGAATGCGTGGTGCGCCCCAGAACTTGCGCGGCGCTCTCGCCGACTACCTTTAATTTCGACCTGCCCACACGACGACACTCTGCTATCGGTGGCAAATCGTTCGCGAAACTTGAATGTCTTTACTGCGGACTATTGCCGGCTGCGAAGTCTTGGTCCGAAAAGGCGCCGCTGCCATTCGGAAGTGGCTCGATGATTTTGATCTGAGGCTCCCCAGCCCTTGTGTGGCAAGCGTCGCAGGCAGCCGTGAGCCCTTGGTAGGCGGCGGCGAACTTGGCCCCATTCTTGGCCTTAATAGCTTGGTCCAGACTGTCGAGATTGGAATCGACACTCTGGAGCATCTCTCCGACGGGCACGCGGTGCCATTGAGGCGATGCATTCTGGATGTCTACGATGGCCTCCTTAACTTCCACAATCGTTTCCCTGATCTTCTTCACCTCATAGGCCGCCAGTTCCCAATTGGAGGCATGGCCCGCAAGCCAAAGCTTGATGTGATGCACCTGCATCGCCTCGTTCATCAGATTGGAAAGATGAGGAAGATATCCTTTGCCATTTGGCTCCTGAGCGTGCCCTGGCGTCGCATTGAAAGTTATAAGCAGACCAGCGGTGCCGGCGAGCCCGAGAAGAGACATGAGTACGAGTGCCCTTTTGATAGTGCTTTGCATGCTGGCGTCTCCCTTACATCCCATACGGTGAGGTCACACGTCGCTGTTGTACCGCAGCGCCGTGTGTCCCGAGGAGATGAGGTTACCGAGTTGGGAGGTGAGGTCAATTGGCCGATCAATCGGATTATTGCGGCGGTCTACCAGCCTCACAGAATTACAGGTTTTGTCTTGGTGCTGCCNNACCGCCGCGCCCAAGCAGACGCCGCTGCGCTCACGGCCGAAAGCCGCGGACACTACGCGGTGGAAAACGCCCATCAGGTTTTCTGTCTAGGCGGAGAATGGCATGGACAGGGGCTCCTCCGGAGCGGCCAGGCGAGCGCGCAAGCATTCGACCTCCGCCTCGTTTGTCCTTAACGTGCGAGTTTCGTCGGCGGCAATCTCACTTAAGGTCGACGCCGATCCCGGCACGGTCGCATCCCATCAGGCCGTGAGCATCGGGCCGATCGTTACCGAATTGGTGATGAATTCATTGAAGCACGCATTCCCAAAAGAAAAGAAGGATGGGGCAATCGTTGTTTCATACAAAGTCGCGGATGCTAACTGGAAACTGACGGTTTCCGATAATGGGGTCGGCAAGCTGGATCTGAGCGCAAGTCAGAAGAAAGGCGGGCTTGGTACCAGTCTTGTCCAGTCGCTTGCGAAGCAGCTTGATGCCCAGGTGGATATCGTGAGCGATCCCCACGGCAGGGCGGTGTCTATTACTCACGCGACATTCAAATCAAAACCGATCAAGTCGGCCTAAACTATGCGCGCCACAACCTAGATGTCGCCCAATTACCAACGGGCCGATTCCGGCGCGTTGCCCGTAGTACGGCCGCCTAATAGCCCTCGCACCCGAATATTCGTTAATGCGGATGGAAACATTGCGTCGGTGAGGCGTTACACCCTATGAGGGACACACAGGCCCTGTCAGTAAGAAATATGCATCCTCAGTCGCCGCTTTGCCCGAACTGCTCTCGACCGATGATCGTGGCCCGAACAATACCGGGCGTACTCGATGAGCCAGAGGTCAACGTGTACGAATGCAGCCATTGCAGAGTCGACTTCATAACCGAAGACCACTTAACAATAGCTGGAACCGTCGTGCCATAAACGGACACGGGGCCAAGGATTGAGCTTTCAGTGTCAGTTCCAATCTCCAATTTTCGATGAACAGGCGTTCAGGATACTTATCCTAGAA